>CAZYLG010000288.1:0-1548 GCA_964648565.1 uncultured Thermoplasmatales archaeon | reverse complement strand
GCTACGGTTATTGCTACCATAAGAATAACACCGATTACAGCGGATACTGCGTCATCATCTTTATTTTTAAACTTTCTATTAGCTTTCATTTTTTCCATCCATCTCCTAATGAATCTTGTTTCTATCAACAATATGTAGATATAAATAGTTTGTTTGCAGGTGAATATGCATGTATTATTGTTTTTTGATACATGTAGTTCTTGTTTTTCACCATCATCTCACTATCCATTGTATCCATCTATTGTTGACTATGAACTATTTTTTGTTTGTTAGTCTATTTAAACTATGGCTGAGACTAGTTCGTTATGATAGTTTTTCATTTTGACAAGTTTTCATTCATTAAAAAAATATTTTTCAAGTCTTAAAAATCAGTTTTCTAGATAATTAATTGTGTGCGGAGGTGTTTTTCTTATATAAAAATTTTTTTTGTAATATTTATATACTGATATTTTGTTATGTTTTTTGAACGGGGTTTAGAAAGTTTAAGGAGGCAAAATAAGGGGAGGGGTTTTCCCCTTCTCCTTTTATCTTTATTGTTTTATCCTAATTTAAAAATGTCTTCGATGTGTTTTTGCTGGAGTGCTTTTGTGATCCGGTAAGCAAGTTCTAATGAAGGATTGTATCTTTCTTGTTCATGGGAGATGATGGTTTGACGGATGAATTCAACGATATCAGCTAGGTCCTGTTGGGTCATCTCTAGATCTTTTCTAAGCCTAGTAATCTGGGTTTTCATGATTTGTTTTCACTCTCTGAATTTTTGTTTAGTTGTTTTGTTCAATGATTTTATAGGAAAATTAGATATGAGAAGATGTAGAAACTTATGAGAAAACTTGCATACAGGTAATGGGGAGCATTCAAGGTGTATATTCCATCGATAACCATGGTAAAGATCAAATCAAGGCATCATCAAAAAAAGTGAAATAGTACTCAATCTGCAATTTTACCAACCAACTCTTTTAACACAGTAGTAACAAAAAGATAGGTGGTGAGGCAGTGTCAACTAGTAAAATCAACTGGATTACAGAAAATAAACATGTTATCCTTAGCCTTGATTTTACAAATCTCTATGGAAAAGACTTCATCAATCAAATCAATAACTTAGCATCATTTTTACAGCATACCAAAAAAACCGAGATCTTAGCATTAATCGATATCACAAATTCTTTTCTAAATACTGAGGTCTTCAAAGCAATACGATCTACTGCAAAACTAGCAAATAAAAAAGTAAAGAAAACAGCAATCATTGGATCAACACCCGTTCAAATTACATTTATCAAATTTCTTAAAACCCTTACTCGATTCCAGCTTAATACGTTTCAAACGAAAAAACAAGCAATTCAATGGCTCACCAAACAAGAAAAATAAACCAACACATCAACCATAACACATGTTTTTCTCTCCCTATAATTACTATTTAAAACATTATAAAAAAATTGATTGTAATCAAAAAGGATGAAAGATTAATTTTATAAACTCAAAATATATTAGGATACTGGGTTGATGGATGCAAAAAGACGAACTCATCCAATTACACGCGTTCTTACTCCA
>CAZYLG010000287.1:0-1575 GCA_964648565.1 uncultured Thermoplasmatales archaeon | reverse complement strand
AAAATGATTTAAGTGATCAGAATTTTGAATGATTGAAAAATAAATTAAGCAATTAAATTGAGAAGTAATAAAGAGATGATATTTTTCTTAATTTTATTTAAAAATAAGACGAAAAGGTTATTAAAACAGCTAAATTATATATATTTTAAAATTTATAATTAAAAAGTGTTATCTGTCAAACCGTTATTAAAAAAGTAAAATTACCGGGGTAGACATCGAATGAATGGCCTAACAAAAAAAAAGATTTCTTGCGTTCATCTTCCTTTTCACTTTATCTTATTCATTTTCAATTCAGATGAATAATACATTTAAATCTGAACCTCTACCAACTATTTTTAAAAGTTCCTATCCGGGATATACTCTATTTTCTCCAGAGTATTATAAACAGACTTTTTTAATGGATAACAATGGTACCATAGTGAACATGTGGAAGAGCGATAATATTCAGGCATTGGGGACTTATTTGTTAGATAATGGAAATCTTATTCGTACCTGTAATAGACTTCCAAATCCTTATTTTCCTACAGGTGGGTTCACCGGACGAGTTGAAATGTTTGATTGGAATGGTACATTAATATGGAGTTTTGAATACACAAATAAAACAGTATTACTCCATCATGATGTTGAAGTACTTCCAAATGGCAATGTATTAATGATAGCTTGGGAAGAGAAAGATAAAGATGAGTGTATCAATGCAGGTAGAGATCCTACCACTATTCCAATGAATGAGATCTGGCCAGATCATATTATTGAAATTGAACCAACATATCCAAGCGGAGGAAATATTGTATGGGAATGGCATGCATGGGATCATCTCATTCAAGATTTTGATTCTACAAAGGATAATTATGGAAATGTGGCAGGTCATCCTGGACTTATTGATATTAATTTTGATGGTCGTCGTTATTCATCAGTGCATGCGGATATTCATCACACTAATTCTATAGATTACAATGAAGAACTTGATCAAATCATATTAAATGTTCATAATTTTTGTGAAATTTGGGTGATTGACCATAGCACGACTACAGAGGAAGCAGCTGGTCACACTGGTGGAAGATATGGTAAAGGAGGCGATTTATTGTACCGGTGGGGAAATCCCGCATCGTATCGAGCAGGAGAGTTAGCAGACCAAAAATTGTTCAGTTCTCATGACGCACAATGGATTGATTAAGGGTTACCTGGCGAAGGTCATGTATTGATTTATAACAATGGATTAAAACGTCCAGAAGGTACATATTCTTCTGTTGAAGAAATAGTACTGCCCGTTGATGATAGTGGCCACTATACACTTACATCAGGCGAGGCATATGGGCCAGAAGAACCTTTGTGGATTTATACTGCAGAGAATAAAACTGATTTTTATCTCAGAAATGATATCTGGTGCACAACGTTTACCAAATGGAAATACGCTGATTTGCGAAGGAAATCATGGTTATTTCTTTGAGGTTACTATGGATAAAGAAAAGGTTTGGGAGTATAGAAATACTATTACTACTTCGGAAACCAATCCATTCTCCGATGATGTTTTTAAGATTCGGCGTTATCCGTTGGATTTTGAAGGTATTGGTCCGT
>CAZYLG010000286.1:0-1601 GCA_964648565.1 uncultured Thermoplasmatales archaeon | reverse complement strand
CTAAGGCTGTTGCTTCTGAGTTAAAAGAAAAGGATAGTTTTCATAGTGTTGTGGTGAAAAGTACGGTTGTTCCAGGAACTACAGAAAATCATGTTATTCCATTACTTGAAAAAGTTTCTGGCAAAATTGCAGGAAAAGATTTTGGTGTGGGAATGAATCCTGAGTTTCTTCGGGAAGGCGTGGCAGTGGATGATTTTTTGCATCCTGACCGGGTTGTGAATGGTTTTGTTGATGAGCGTACTCGTAGTATGCTTGCTGAATTATATACTGATTTTTCATGTCCGATTGTGAAAACAAATGTTACTGTTGCTGAGATGATTAAGTATGCAAGTAATTGTTTTTTAGCAGCAAAAATCAGTTTTATTAATGAAATCGGGAATTTTTGCAAACAATTGGGTATTGATGTGTATGATGTTGCTGATGGCATGGGACTTGATAAAAGGATAGAGCGATCGTTTTTAAATGCAGGTATTGGTTGGGGTGGCAGTTGTTTTCCAAAAGATACCAAAGCACTTCGAGCATGGGCTGAAAAAATGGGTATTTCTAGTGAGATGATCCGTGGTACTATTAAAACAAATGATAGTCAACCATTACAGTTGATTACGATTTTGAAAAAACATATTCCTGATTTAAAGGGTAAAACAATTGGTGTACTTGGTCTTGCATTTAAACCAGATACTGATGATATTCGTGATAGTCGGAGTATTCCCTTAGTTGATGCATTATTAAAGGAAGGCACAAGTGTTAAAGCATTTGATCCAAAAGCAATGGATAATTTCAAAAAACTGTTTTCTGATATTTCGTATTGTGATTTTGCAAAACAAGTGCTTGATGCTGATGCGGTTATTATTGCTACTGCTTGGACGGATTTTGAACAATTGGATTATAGTGGTAAACTGGTCATTGATGGAAGACGTATGCCTAAAATTAAAGAATCTGCTGAGACGTATGAGGGAGTGTGCTGGTAGAAAAAACGTCTTTGATTTTTTTTACTGTGCTAAAGATGACACACTTTTTTAGTACATACTCTAAAGTATGCTACCTGAAAGTATGTTTGTTGATAGAAGCAAGATCTCAACATGGAAATAAGGCGTATAATTAGGAAAGGGCAGAAACAATTATATTTTTAAGTTTATCCTTGATGTTTTCGAAACTATTAAATAAAAGTAATACTATAGTAATACAAAGTAATACTTTGGTGATGAAATGAATGCAGTTACTGCTAAATTACCAAATAAAATGTTGATAGAAATCGACAGACTGATTGATGCAGGTTGGTATGCCAATAGATCAGAAGCAATAAGAGATGGATTACGCGAAATTATCGATAAACGAAAACATCTAGCAATGAAAAATGCCGTTGAAGAAGATATACAATGGGCTCGTAATGAAAAGAAAAAGAGTGATCACTGATACTAGGCCATTGATTCATCTTGAAGAAATCAATGCTGAAAAGACTTGGACTCTTTTTCTTTTCAATTCTTGTTTTTTGATATTGTTGTTGATGATCTTCACTTCAAGCCATCAATGGATAACAAAACAATCAAAGATAATAGATTTACTTGATTATCTTCCAATAACCTCCTTTTGCAGGACCTACT
>CAZYLG010000285.1:0-1622 GCA_964648565.1 uncultured Thermoplasmatales archaeon | reverse complement strand
AGTAGTACACGCATTATTGATCATGAAATCGATCGTGAAGGAAACATTCTGTGACTAGCATTGTATAGACAGAAAACGAGGTTTTTGAGGAATTAAATTTATAAATGGGTCCTTATTACATGCCAGATAGGTGAATACATATGAGTTATATCATTTTTGAGGTTAAAACAGAGGATGTTAAAAACATCAACAATGTAGTAAAAGATGACTTGGTCAGCCGGCAAAGTATTCTTACTCGTGATGCAAGTGCTCTCGGCATCGATAAAGATGTTTCTTATCTTAAAATCGAAGGAAGCGAGGAAGGAATCAAAAAAGCAACTGAGCTTGCTGAAGAATATGATTTTAAGAAGCTTTCTGAAAAAGATGCTGAAGAGATCAACCAAAAAATCATTGCTGAGGAAGAAGAAGCAGCTGATGGCATGGGCATGATTTTCGGGTAAAAAAACCACATTATTCCTTTTTTTCTTTTACAATTTCCAAAACGGTTGTAATTTCTTTTTTAATTTTTTATATACTTGTTCACTGGTATTCTTTTCAGTAGTATCATCATCGAAATGTTGTGGGAAACCAGCAAGCTGACCGACTTGGGAAACAAGGCATTTTCCAATCCAATCAAGATTGTAACCACCTTCAAGGGTACAAACCATTTTTGATTGTATTTTTTGATATTGTTTCAACAATTCCCCAAAATAATCAACGGTTAAATGAAGTCCACCCATTCGGTCAGCATGATGACTATCAAATCCAGAAGAAACAAGGATAAGATCAGGATCGAATTGCTCTGCAATGGGAAGAAAGATATCATGTACAATATTTCGTACTGCTTCCTCTCCATTTCCATGTGCAAGCGGAGCATTCATATTATATCCTTTACCCCTTCCTTTTCCGATCTCTGCAATCTTTCCAGTACCTGGAAAATGAGGACTGACATGAAATGATTGATACATCACATCATTACGATTGTAAAAAATCTCTTGTGTGCCATTCCCATGATGTACATCAGGATCAAAAATAAGGATCTTATGACCAAATTTCGCAAGTTCATATGCAGCAATGGATGCATTATTAAACAAACAAAAACCCATGGACGTTGTTGGTGTTGCATGATGCCCTGGTGGTCGAACCACTGCAAACCCATTATCTGCTTTTCCATCAAGAACTCGTTTTGCTAAGGCAAGCGTGCCACCAACAGCTCTTCGCGCAGTATCAAAATCATCCTTGCACACATACGTATCAAGATCAAGCCAGGCCGTATTGGTTTCACTGATCCGTTTGATATCGTAGATCATCCGTTGATTATGAATATGATACAGCATTTCCTCAGGAAGAAGTGGTGGATCGATAAAGCTGAGATCATCATAAAAAGTTGCTTCTTTCAATGCATTCATCATCACCAAGGTTCGTTCAGCATTCTCCGGATGACTAATGGTATCATGTTTTCGAAATACATCTGAATACACAATTTCAGTTTTCATACCTAATAACGCCTTCAAAAAGAAGATAAAATCAAAGTCATATAAAAATTATTCTAAGGGGTAAATAGTGTGCTTTAACTTTTTCAGGTGAAAAGTCCCCTTCCGAAAGGTAGGGGATGAATCACCGTAAATCTTATATTTCTAATA
>CAZYLG010000284.1:0-1623 GCA_964648565.1 uncultured Thermoplasmatales archaeon | reverse complement strand
AAGAAAAGATACCAGCATCCAAAAAAAATTTCTTTATTTGGGGAGTCAACGAATATGACCATAACCGTCACTGGATCAGATCTTACCATTGAACACGTAGTTTCTGTGGCAAGACATCATGAAAAAGTAAAACTTGATAAAAAAGCACTCAACCGAATCGAAAAATGCCGGGCGATGCTAGAAAAAAAGATTGATGCTCACGAAATCATGTATGGAGTAAACACTGGCATCGGTGAATTTTCAGAAGTCGTTTTAGATGATGAACAAGTCAAAGAATTCCAGAAATACTTAATTTATAATCATTCCGCAGGAATCGGAGATCCTGCACCAATCGAATACGTCCGTGGTGCAATGCTAGGAAGAATCAATGTGCATGCTCATGGACAATCAGGATGCAGACCAATTATTACTCAAACCCTTGTAGAAATGCTTAATAAAAACGTTACTCCCTTTGTTTGTCAAAAAGGAAGCGTTGGTGCATGTGGTGATCTTGCACCAATGTCACAAATCGCATTAGTCCTTCTTGGTGAAGGAAAAGCATACTACAAAGATAAGCTGATGACTGGAAAAGAAGCAATGGATAAAGCAAACATTAAGATCCCTGGGTTAAAAGCACGTGATGGACTAGCCGTTATCAACGGATCAAATGTGCTGACTGCGATGAGTGCGATTTTTTTAGTTGATGCCTTTGCCTGGTTAAAACAAGCTGAGATTGCTGCAGCGATGAGTCTAGAAGCATTAAAAGCAAACATGAAACCATACACTAAAAAACTACATGAAGCACGAGGATTTCATGGAGCAATAACTTCAGCTGAAAACATTAATAAACTCATTAAAAACGGTGATTTAAAAAACGAAAAAATCAAGGTCAAAGTTCAAGACGCTTATTCCATGCGATCCACACCGCAAGTCATTGGATCTGCCCGAGATGCACTTCTTTATGCTAGATCACAAGTTGAAATCGAACTAAATGGTGTTGGAGACAACCCCGTGTTTTTCCCAGATGAAAACTTACAGCTTTCCGGAGCTAATTTCCAAGGAACACCCGTATCAGTACCCATGGATATGGCTGGAGCAGCAATCACTATGGTAAGTGTACTATCTGAACGAAGAATGAACCGATTAAATAATCCTGCACTCAGTGAAGGACTCCCTGCATTTCTCACAAAAGGAGCTGGCATGTTCTCCGGATTAATGCTTAGCCAATACACTGCGGATATGCAAATCGTTGAACAACGAATCCTTTCCACACCTGCTTGTATTCAATCGATTCCAGCAGCTGCAGATCAAGAAGACTTTGTTTCAATGGGAATGAACACAGCAATAAAAAACATGCAAATCCTAGATAATGCATATGGCGTACTTGGTATTGAATTCATGGCTGCCGCACAAGCACTTGATTTCAGAGAGTACACACCCGGTGACGGGGTGAAAACAGCGAAAAAAACAATTAGGAAAAAAGTCAAATTCTTAGATGTTGACCGACCACTTTACCCGGATCATACCGCGATGAAAGAACTTGTGAAATCAAAAGAAATCCTTAACGCAGTAGAAGAAAAAATTGGAAGATTAGGGTGAACTACCACTCATTGAAATGAGTGGCTTCAAGGTTAAATCCTCATT
>CAZYLG010000283.1:0-1675 GCA_964648565.1 uncultured Thermoplasmatales archaeon | reverse complement strand
CAACTGCTGCATCACTAGCGTATGGTCTTGATAAAGAAGGAGATCATACCATTGCCGTTTATGATTTCGGTGGTGGGACATTTGATATTACCCTGATGGAAGTAGGAGATGGTGTTTTCGAAGTGCTTTCCACTAATGGTGATACCCAGCTTGGTGGCAGTGATATGGATGAAGCATTAGTTGATTATTTAGCTAGTGAATTCAAGAAAGATCATAATGTTGATTTGAAAAAAGATACTAAAGCTTTACAACGATTATATGAAGCATCTGAAGAAGCGAAAAAAGAGTTATCTTCTAAGAAACAAACAGAGATCAATCTGCCATATATCACTATAGTTGATAATGAACCAAAGCATTTAGAGATAAAAATAACACGAGCGAAATTCGAAGAACTTATTCGACCACTTGTTGAAAAAACTGAAAAACCTTGTAAGCAAGCATTAGATGATGCAAAATTAAAACCAAGTGAAATCAATCATATTGTTCTCGTTGGTGGTACTACTCGAATTCCTTATGTTCAAGAACATGTGGAAAAGATCTTTGGGAAGAAACCAAAACGAAATGTTGATCCTATGGAATGTGTAGCTATTGGTGCTGCTATTCAGGGTGGTGTTCTTTCTGGCGATGTTGATAAAGATATTGTGTTGTTAGATGTCACTCCTTTAACGTTAAGCATTGAAACACTTGGCGGTGTTGCAACTCCTTTAATTGAACGAAATACGACAGTTCCAGCTAAGAAAAGTAAGATTTTTTCAACTGCGGCAGATAATCAAACCAGTGTTGATATCCATGTGTTGCAAGGAGAACGACCTATGGCATCAGATAATAAGAGCCTTGGAAGATTCCATTTAGATGGAATTCCTCCGGCGCCTCGTGGCATGCCACAAATAGAAGTAACCTTTGATATTGATGCAGATGGTATTTTAAATGTAAAAGCTCAAGATAAAGGAACCGGTAAGGAACAATCTATTCGTATTACGGGTTCAACAAAGCTTTCTGATGATGAAATCGAGAAGATGAAAAAAGATGCTGAAGCACATAAAGAAGAAGATGAGAAACGGAAAGAAAAAATCGAAATTCGAAATACTGGTGATGCAGCAATAGCGACAGCAAAGAAAACACTTGAGGATTTGAAAGATAAAATCAAGGATGATGAAAAACAAAAAATCGAGGATGCAATGAAAGAATTGCAAGAAGCATTAACTGGTGATGACATGGATAACATCAAAGAGAAAACAGAATCCTTACAAAAAGCATTACAGGAAGTTGGATCTCGAGTGTATCAGGAAGCAGCGCAGCAACAAGCAGCACAACAGCAAGCTCAAGCTGGTGCTCAGCAATCTGGATCTGGTCAGCAGCAAGAATGGACAGGTCATCCATCATCTGATGAGAAAGATAAAACAATTGATGCGGATTATGAAGTAAAGGATGATAAAAAGAAGAAATAATCATTAATTATATCCTCTCTTTTTTTCTTATTTTTTGTTTTTCTCCTTAATATTATGATTTTTATTGTAAGCATATATCCTTTTCAGTGACCAGTTGGATATGCATTTACGTATTCAGAAACAAAAAACGTTTTTTAACCCCGCTTTTGTTTATTCTTTTTGTGATGGATGCACTATGAATTTATCTCAAAGAGTAATCGATAAGATTTGTTCTACAATTGTATACG
>CAZYLG010000282.1:0-1688 GCA_964648565.1 uncultured Thermoplasmatales archaeon | reverse complement strand
ATGCTGAGTATCATGGTGTGTTGACTGAACAGTTTATTGCAGGTAGATTTTATAAGAAAAATTAATATTTTCTTGTGAATACATTTGCCAATATATCATTTTTAGTTTATCTTTTTATTAGAAATGAACTATTAATTTGGGAATGATTTGGGAATGATTTGTGATTCATTTGTGAATTAATAATTTAAACTTTTTAATATAAATATTTTAAATGATTTTAAATGCAATCGCTGTCCGTTTACTTTCTAGATTTTGTTCTGATTCAATCCATTTCAATTTTTTTCTTTTTGATATTTGATGGTGATTAAAGTTGATATTGAAAATGAAAAATTTTCTCAAAAACTCGTATCCAAAATTACTTTTTATCATCATCATTTTTATTTTGTTTTCCAATGTAATATCTGTAAATTCTGAGAAAAATAAAGCAGATTTCTCAAACAAAATTATCTCCGCGGTTGAAAAAGAAAATTCACAGTCTTACGATGGATACACTCTTTTCGCTCCAGAATATGACACCCGAACATTTTTGATGGATAACAATGGTAGAATTGTAAACCAATGGGAAAGTCAATATTGGCAAACATTGGGAATTTCTCTGATGGAAAATGGTAATCTTTTACGGTCGTGTAATAGACTGCCAAATCCACTTTTTCCATTTGGTGGATTTACTGGTAGAGTTGAAATGTTTGATTGGAATGATACATTGATATGGAGTTTTGAATATAATGACGAAAACGTGCTTCTTCATCATGATCTAGAAATATTGCCTAATGGAAATATTTTAATGGTCGCCTGGGAAATAATTGATTATGATCGAGCAATAAATGCAGGGGTGAACATGGATTCGACGAGTTTGAATTATATTGCTCCTGATCACATTATAGAGGTTCGACCGACAGGCAGTTCTGGTGGTGAAATTGTATGGGAATGGCATATGTGGGACCATATCATTCAAGATTTTGATTCTTCAAAAGAAAATTTTGGTGTGGTTTCAAGGCATCCTGAACTTATTGATATAAATTACAATACATATGCTGATAAAGTCCATA
The DNA here is from genome assembly GCA_964648565.1 of uncultured Thermoplasmatales archaeon. GTDB lineage: Archaea > Thermoplasmatota > E2 > DHVEG-1 > DHVEG-1 > EX4572-165. Next base: position 639 of record CAZYLG010000282.1, on the reverse strand, counting down.
TCAATTCGATTGATTATAATGAACAATTCGATCAAATTTTGATGAGTGTTAGACATTATGATGAGATTTGGGTGATTGACCATAGCACGACTACAGAGGAAGCAGCTGGTCACACTGGTGGAAGATATGGTAAAGGAGGCGATTTATTGTACCGGTGGGGAAATCCGCAAACCTATGCTCGAGGAAGTCAATCAGATAAACAATTATTTTTTCAACATGATGCGTCATGGATACCTGAGACGTATCCAAATGAGGGAAATATTCTTATATTCAATAATGGAAATAATCGGGTGGAATATCCGTATTCATCCGTGGAAGAGATTCATCCTCCAATAAATGAAAATGGCAGCTATTCTTTATCACCTTCTTCTCCATTCGGTCCTACTACCCCAACATGGCAATATACAACTGAACCAAAATCAGATTTTTTTGCCAATCATCTTTCCAGTGTTCAACGCCTTCCAAATGGGAACACTTTGATCTGTGATGGAGAAGAAGGATACTTCTTTGAAGTTTCAATAGATAAAGAAAAGGTGTGGGATTATGATAACACTATTACTGAGAGTGATATAAATCCTTTACGTGATGATGTTTTTAAGATTCGGCGTTATCCGTTGGATTTTGAAGGTATTGGTCCGT
>CAZYLG010000281.1:0-1694 GCA_964648565.1 uncultured Thermoplasmatales archaeon | reverse complement strand
TCGAAGAATTGGAAAACCTTCTCAGAAGAAAATTATGTATGAGCTAAACAAATACTATTTTCTTAATTTGGTGAAATAATGCAGTTATCTCGAATGAAAAACATTCGACAAGCTCCCATCATTCAACTTCTTTCTGAAGTAACAATGCCAGATGATGTTATTTCATTTGGACAAGGCATTCCTTTTTTTGATCCTCCAGCTGAAGCAATACATGCAACAAGAAAGATTTGTTCTCAACCCGAAGGATATCAATATTCAACAGATCAAGGATTCAAAGAATTAAGACAAATTATTGCTGAAAAACTAAAAAAAGAACAAAACATCACTATAAATGAAGATGCACAAGTAATGGTAACTGCTGGAGCAAATCAAGGTTTTATGAATATATTACTAACGATAACTCAACCATCTGATGAAATTATTTTTTTCACTCCAACTTATTTTAATTATGTCATGGCAGCAAAAATGATTGATTGTAAACCCATTTTTGTATCTTCTCACCCATCATTTCAACCTAATATTTCAGAATTAGAAAATAAGATAACAAGTAAAACTAAAGCTATCGTTACGATTTCACCGAATAATCCAACTGGAGCAGTATACACTGCAAATTCATTGAAAAAAATAAATGAATTATGTGCAAATCATTGCCTTTTTCACATATCTGATGAAGTTTATGAATATTTCGTTTATGATGATGCAACGCATATTTCACCATTGCAATTTGATCCTTCGTTGTCTCATACGATTTCTCTTTTTTCATTATCAAAAGCATTTTCACTTTCCGGGTATAGAATTGGATATATGGTGTTTCCCGAAAATCTTTTGTCAGATGTATTAAAAGTCCAAGATACTAATGGAATAGCAGCACCAAGTCCATCACAAGCTGCTGCCATGAGTGTAATTCCTTTTGGAGATTCATATTGCAAAATTTTTTTTCCTATCTTAAAAAGCAATAGAAACCATGTTAAAAATACACTTTCATCGGTTTCAATGATTAATAGCACCTGGACAAAAGGAGCATATTATTACTTTGTAAATGTTGATTCCTCAGAATCTTCATGGAATTTATCGAAACAATTAATTGAAGAATATAAGGTTATTGTATTACCTGGAGAAATGTTTGATGTTACTCATCCTTCATTTCGTTTATCTTATGGAAATCTTTCAGAAGATGTTCTTTGCAAAGGTTTGAATCGTTTAGTTAATGGATTAAGAGAAATTTGTTAGAAGATGAGATTTTTTTTTTGGTTATATACTGTTATTGATGACTGTTTTAAGTTCTTCGTTAGAACTATCTTCAAAAAGGATTTGACTAGAATCTTGTATTGGAGAACTTAGAGAAGCAGTTGATTTACAAGCAAAAAATTCTTTGATTTGTTTAGATGATGGATTAGCAATTAAAAAGAGATCGATTTGTTTTTCACCTGTTTGTTGTTGAAGTGCATGTCTGTTGGATGTTGCAGTTAAAATAGTAATATTTTCATCCTGAATTGTTTCTTGAACGCGTTTGCTAAATTTCTCATCGTTATCAATGATCATAATTGTTTTCATACAGATTCGTTTGAAAAGAAATAGGTATTCATTTATAACCATTCGTGTTTTATTCCAATTTTATTTTAGGTATTGAAAAAACTATAGGGAGGTAAAAGGGGCTGGATAGGCAAGAAGAGGTGACAGGGAAAATATATCCG
>CAZYLG010000280.1:0-1698 GCA_964648565.1 uncultured Thermoplasmatales archaeon | reverse complement strand
TCCTTTTCAAATGCGGCATTTGGAATGAACTTCATAGGCTCCCCAAAGCAGGGTAACAACAAATGATTAAAGAAATTTGTTATTTGAAAAAAATAGAATTTTGCTACCAAGATGTTTAAATTGGTAAACGGAATTATAGTTGATGATGAAATATTATCATTTTCAGAAAGAAAATACTTCGTTACCAGTGGGTAAAGTTATTTGTTTAGCACGGACATATAAGAAACATGCCGAGGAGATGAAAAGCCCCCCTCCGCCTAATCCAGTGTTGTTTTTAAAGCCTGCAAGTTCGATTATTTTTTCAGGTGATACTATTCAATATCCTGTACAATCAAATTGTGTACATCATGAAGTTGAAGTAGGAATTGTGATTGGAAAAAAGGCAAAAAGCATTTCGATAGAAGATTCATTAACTGTCGTTTGTGGGTATGTTGTTGGATTGGACATTACAGCTAGAGATATTCAGTCTGAAGCAAAGAAGAATGGATGGCCATGGAGTATTGCAAAAGGATTTGATACCTTTGCACCGATTAGTGATGTGATTAGTTGTAAGGATGTAAAGGATCCTAATAATTTTAACTTTAGATTATCTGTAAATTCAACGGTTCGCCAGCAGGGTAATACTCGAGATTTAATTTGGGATATTGAAACCTTAATTTCATATATTTCAAAGATTATGACTCTTCAGCCGGGTGATTTAATTCTAACTGGTACTCCTGAAGGAGTTAGCGAGATAAAAAGAGGAGATCAAATAACTGCTGAGTTGGACGGATTCATCTCTCTTTCAGTTAATGTTGGTAATTGATAAAATGATATTAACTTAGTTATAGGTGAATGCTTTTAGTAATCTATACCTTCTTGGGGTTTCACTCCTTTTTGGAATGGATGTTTTATCTCTTGTAACTCAGTGACCAGATCAGCAATTGAAATGAAATCCTCATCAGCTATTCGACCGGTGAGAATAATTGTAAGATTTGATGGTTTCTGATTAAGTAGTTGTATAACATCTTCCTTTTTTAACAGATGAAATGCAACAGCAATGGTTATTTCATCAAGGATGAGTACATCACATTTTTGTTCATTAATGATTTTTTTTGCATATGCAAAACCCTCTTGTGCCAATTGTTCATCAATTGGTTCATGATTTTTTTCTGTAAGAAATTTGTTTCTTCCAAATTTTTTAATGGAAATATTTGGTATTTTTTGTAGTGATGTAAATTCATTACTTTGACTACCTTTTAAAAATTGGAGAATATCAACGTGTAATCCAGCTCCGGCTGCTCGTAATGCTAATCCAAGAGCTGCAGTTGTTTTTCCTTTTCCCTTCCCGATGTAAAGGTGGATCATCCCTTTTTTTTGACTCATTATGAAGAATAATAAGTTTAAGGTTTTTAGTTTTTGTATTAGTTTAAAAATCGAAAAATTAGGGTTAAAATAAGACGGTTAGAGGGAGGGAAGAAAGGGAAACAGTGTTACTACAGAACCATAAAAAAGTCTCTGTTTCCCCTTCGAATCTATGCATCAAGGTTATCAAACTTTTATTATTTATATTTTGCTTTTTTTAAGGTTTATTATTGTGAAAAAATAGGTTTATTTTCTCATATCTTTGATATAATACTTGGTTATATGTTTTTTTATTTACAATCAGTACTTCGGAAACTAGATTTTTTCTATTCAATCATCTATATCTAGATGTAA
>CAZYLG010000279.1:0-1715 GCA_964648565.1 uncultured Thermoplasmatales archaeon | reverse complement strand
CTATCACGTGTGGGAAGTCCTACATATCGAGGGTTTTGTTCATACTCATCAGCATTTTTTTTAAAATCAACTGGTTCACCAACAAGATCATTATAATAAATAAGCTTTCCAGCTTTGGTGTCAAGATAAAAAATATGATTCAAATCTGATTCTTCAAAAGCATCAACTAACATTTCAAAATCAATATCAACAGTTATCATTATGAAACACCATATTGATTATAAGAGTTCAATGTTATATACATTCTCAACGGTAAAAACTCCTCTTTAACTCTGGTGATTTCAACTAATTTTTCAATACTTTATCTTTTTTGACTAACCCGCGACCTTTTTAAAAGATTGTTTTATTCTTTAAGGTAATGCCTTTTAAAAAACAAAAAGAAAAACGGAAACGAACTATTTTGAAAAAAGGTTGGTTTCGTGGTTTTTTTCCGTTTGAACCATTTGATTCCTTGAAACGACAGCAACTAATCAGTCCTGGTTTTCTGATCACTCTTCTTCTTATATTATCTTCTGTAATTCTTTGGCTTTCTCATAATCCTGATTCAATACAAAATCCAATTATTGCTCTTGCTAAACTGAATGCGTTTCTAGCAATTTCAACATTGTCCATCAATTTTATTTTAGCTGCTCGCTTTAAATTTTTAGAACGGCTATTTCATGGATTGGATCGAATGTATCGAGTGCACAAGTTCATTGGACGAGCATCATTATTTTTTATGCTTTTTCACCCAATCTTTCTTATGATCAACAGGTTTCCGGATACCTCTCGTATCATTCCTCTCATGTTACCCGTAGGACGATTAGAAGTATCCATAGGGGTTATCTCAGTTTATTTGTTTTTACTACTTATCATTCTCACTGTTGCAATTAACATTCCGTATCATTTGTGGAAACTTAGTCATAAAACTCTTGGCATCGTGCTTCTTCTCGCTGGAGGACATGCACTTTTTGCTGGATCAGACATTAATAGTTTTCCACTGTTACAAGGATACATCATAATTCTAGGAAGCATTGGGTTGTTGTCCTGGTTGTACATGCTCTTTTTTTACAAACGCTTCGGACCAAAATACATGGTTACGCTGGATAAGGTAGTGCATCTTAATGATCTCACCGAACTGTATTTCACTCGGCCAAAAAACTTTCATTATCAACCTGGTCAATTCGTGTTCATCAGATTTCCTGTGTTTGAAGGATTCAAAGAATTATTCCCATTTTCAATTTCAACTGATCCATCAAAAAAACATATCCGTTTATCCATTAAACAAAGCGGTGATTATACAAGTAATTTAATCCCACGCTTACGAGAAGGTGATAAAGCAATTATTATGGGGCCTTATGGTCGATTTGGTGAACGCTATCTTGCTCATGATAAGGACATGGTGTGGATTGCAGGCGGAATTGGTATCACCCCATTTCTTTCATTAGCAAAACATGAATCATTGTTTCCCACGGGTCGAAAGATTGATCTGATTTGGGTGGTAAGAAATCAAAATGACGCCTTTCATGATCATGAACTAAAAGAGGAATCCTTGAAAAATGAAAAATTCACGTATGCTCATTGGTTTTCAGATGAACAGGGAAGAATAAATGCTAATGATGTCATTCGTTTAATTGGTGGCAAAAAAGAAGTACAAAAACTCATCGTTTTTATGTGTGGTCCACCACCAATGATGTATAGTGTATCAAAAGGATTACGTAAAAAAGGAGTACCGT
>CAZYLG010000278.1:0-1732 GCA_964648565.1 uncultured Thermoplasmatales archaeon | reverse complement strand
TAGTCAATTCAAGTTTTCTAATTATATTATTTCCAAGTCCAAAACTAAAATTTACAGTATCTATAAGATGCCATCCCCTCCTACTGAAATTAAATGTTTTGTTAATCAAAGATACATCATCTTCGATTATTAGTTTCCAACGATATCTTCCATTTTCTGTTGTACCATTTGGAATATCTTGCCTATAAACACCAGATGTAACCGATATATTGGTTCCAATTTTTTCCCAACCTGATAGATTATCATTGAAGTACCATGTAAGATTTATTGATTTATTCGTGGATATATTAACGGTTAAACAGGGGTCGAAATCTATTCTTGCGTTATTATTCGGAGAAATATTATTTATAAAAGGTTCTGCTGAAATAATTCCACAGGATAACGAAAGTATGATGCTACAAAAGATTAATTTTTTAATCATTTTCATTTTTTCACAATAACGGTAAACCATAATTTAAATGAAAAACATTTACATTATTTGAGTGAGATGTTAATATTTAATTATCATCACCCATTTTTGAAAACAGTAAAATATAATGTCAGCATTCTTTGAGCCTATTATGTGTTCCAATATAAATCCTTATATAAAAAATATCGCCCATATGTAAAAATAATCTTCTTGGAGAAAAAATATTAAAAACATAAGAATATTGTTAATTATCTTAATGATAATTAGTATGGGTTTACTAAGTGGGTTTTGTGGAGGTACAAAATAGAGAAGGCGAAGGATATGAATAAAAATTTACTAAAAATGATTATTGTAATGTCTTTCATATTAATGTTTATATATCCTACAATTGCAATTGCAACAGAACCAATTTTTGATATTGTGATATGCTCAGATACTACTAGAATAAATCCAGGAGAAAAAATTACATTCAATCTTTATTTCATTGGTATTGGTAATATTACTTATGATGAGAAATTATTCTACGTTGATAATCATATTACAGTTGATTCTATTTACGTAATGGGTAAAAAAGCTGAGGCGGGGTTACAAGATAATGGAACAAATTTTCAACGGTATCAAAATTTTATGCAAACAGCCAGATTAGGATTCATTAATTATGAATCAAATGAATTAAATCCATTGTATGGCGGAATATTTGAGAACGGAGAATATATCCCACCAGTAAAAGTTACATTGGATACAACAGCCGACGTTGCTCGTGGGGACCATGATTTAAAAGTGAAATATCTCTATAAAGGGAATGTCGGGAATTGGCAACTGGCAGAAGATACTATGGTTTTTCATATAAATACTTTTACGGAGCAATATGGGACAATAATAGCAATTTCATCCACATTAATAATCGCAATTATATCGGGATTAGTTGTTAATAAATTGAAGGGAAAGAATACTTCAAATAAATGGAAAATGAAAAAATGAGAAAAACACTTTGCCTTAAATGCAAAAAAGTATGGGAAGAACCGCGTGATATACCACTAACTGAGAGTACCTGTCCAAATTGTGGATGGAAAGTATTGAAAACAAAACAACATTAACTTAAGTGGATTGTGGACTGTTTTGTAATTATCTAAACCGACACCATATATTCGCTGAGTTCTCAACCCAGATTCCATGTATGATACATTCTTGATAATGATGAGGTGAAAGATTTCGTATCAAAATCAACGATGAATTCTGCCAACCAAATAATCAAAAATATTACTTTCACTCAACCCATTCAAATTTTTTTAAACAATGAACTATTTACAGCAATTGAACATA
>CAZYLG010000277.1:0-1734 GCA_964648565.1 uncultured Thermoplasmatales archaeon | reverse complement strand
AAATAGGTGATGTTGCAACTCGAAGTCCAATACCTCCTAATAAAAATAAGGTTAGTGGAAAGGAATAGAGTAAGTGTTTCTTAGATAATACAATATGAAGATAAAGATTTGTAAAAATAACAACCATTCCAATAAATAAAAGCTGTGTATTATCTAATCCTGAAAAACTATAAAAAATGGTGAAATCAAAAAGAAAAGGAGGAACAAAGGAACCCATGAAAAAGAAGATAACAATGAATTTGAGAAGCGTGTAACAACTGAAGAATAAGAAGAAATAAAGTGGCAAATACCAGATGAAATGATTATTTTGATTCATAGAATACCTGTTGAAGTTGATGAGTAAACGGTGTTTTCTTTCCAATCAAAATCGTTGCAATCAGCGCGCTAATAAAGATTGAGATATCAAGTAAAAAGGGAGGTAATTGAGCTTTGATAGTTCCATCAATCCAGGGGATAAGTAGCGTGTTTTCTCCTCGATTCATATCACTTCCCGTGTATTCAATAAATGTTTCTGTGGTATCTCCAGCTCTATCTGAAGAGACCACATGTAATTCAGAAAAATACGTTGATTTGAAAACAAAACGCACTTCAAGCTGACATCGATCCGCTACTGTTTTACTACTTGAGGAATGAGAAACATAACAAGATTCTATCTGTAACAAAGACGAACTTGATTCATCAATGAATTCATTGATCCGGTTAAATGAATCTTTTCCATCCCATTGTTTGAAAACAAAGGAATGAAGAATTACACCGTTTTCTTCCAAATGTAACTGAACTTTGTAGATATCGCTCCAAGAGTTGTAATCTGAAAGGGTTAGATACACTCGAACCTGATTTTCTTGTTGAAATATTTTTATATCTGCATAATTTGGTGGAACGTTGATAACACCAACACCGGCACTACCATCATTTGCTAAAGCAATAAAAGAGGAACATAACGTAAAAAGAATGAAAAGAATGCAGATGAATACTCCTTTCGTGGTATGATCTTTATTCATCGTCGTTGTCTCCGCCCATAACTAAGATGATTATAAAGCATGATACTTGCAGCAGAGATAAGGGCGAGAAGAACGATAATAGTAACTGTTGATGTAGCACCAAACGGTGAAGGTTGTTCAGAGGTAGCTGGAGGACCTACATTGATACGAGTGGTAAATGATGTTGTCCCTGATTCGGTTTCAAGAGTATAGGTGATCAGGCCATTACGATTCTCACTGAGCGCTTTGATCTGAACACCGATGACCTGTTCCTCGTTATCTGTAGAAATAATCGTGAATGGAGATTGAGCCGGAAGATCGTTTCTAGTCAACTGGATCAATGAAACATTATTGTCTACTTGTATTGACACACTAGCTGTGCCTTCTCCAGAAAGATACGCATTAATCGTTCTAGTTTCTCCTTCATTCATCGAAATGCTTCGTTGATGTTGAAATGAAAAACCAGTTGATTCATCTAAAGTATTAAGTTCAAAATTGTTGTGTCCAACGAAAATGTTAATCGTAGGGACATCGATGACCAATGCGGTTTGCAATGATATCGTTGTTCCAGATGTATCCTCATCCAATAAATAATAATTTGAAACAAATGCCCTTGCATCTCCTCGTTGGGAAATTCGTTGTGGTTTCCATGATTCTGCATTGAGTTCTAATTTGTAGTTTTGTTGCCCCTTTGCAGGTATTTGGGTATTTGATTCAATGTAGTTTAGTAGATTGTTTAATGTTTTGAAATCAA
>CAZYLG010000276.1:0-1748 GCA_964648565.1 uncultured Thermoplasmatales archaeon | reverse complement strand
TCTTATAAACTATGATATTCTCATAATATGTTCCATTAAACACAAACACAATATCGCCATCAGATGCATTCTCAATAGCACTCTGAATAGAACTATAATTACCAGGGCCATTTCCCCCCACATACAACGTATCACCATCAGAATAAAATGACTCCTGTTCACTGTTAATACTAACAGTAAATCCACTCACAACAAAGAACAAGACAAGAACGATGCCAACTGTTTTCTTCATATTCGTTTTTTTAATCATTTTGATAGTTCATCCTCAAGAAATTTTCAAATATTTGATATTAACTGATTTCTTTTTAACCAAATCTCCCCTTCAAAAAAATCTTTATATCGCGGAAGCGCTGAAACAAGAAGATCAATATCTCCATCGTTATCAAAATCACCCGAAGTAAGGCCCCAGCTGAGATGACCGTATCGATTTATAACGCCGTTACTCTCAAAATTTCCTTGTCCATCATTTAGCCAGAGTTCAATTTTTCCGCTGTTATCACCAACAACAAAATCAAGATTACCATCGGCATCGTAGTCTGCAGTTGCCAATTGAGGATTAAACCTGTTAATTCCGAGGATGTGTTTAATGGGTTGTTGGATTAATTGATGAATGACGATTCCATAGTATAAGGGGAGGTCATGTCCGCGGGTGGCAATTACTCGTTCTGAAGGAAACGAATTGTTACCATTGTTTTCCAAAAAAACATATGTTCCTTTGATATTTATTGGCCAGCTGTCCCATTTGATTTTGTAGATACTTTTTGTAAATATCAAATCAATGTCTCCATCGTTATCAAAATCACCGGTGGCTAAATCCTGGATATAATTATCATCAAGACGATAAATATTGTCTTGAGAAAATGTTAGATCTCCTTGATTGTAGAATAATGTGATAGTTGAATATTCAATTGGTGAAGTTGCATAAGATGCTACAAAATCTAACCATCCATCATCATTGAAATCTGCAACAGCGATTCCCCGCACACACTGGCCAAACTCCGCAATGGTATAATTGGTAAAATTTGGAGTACCAGGTTGACTGTTATTATTAACAAAAAGACGGATGATTCCTTGAACGCCGCCAACGAGGAAATCCTGTTTTCCATCGTTATTAAAATCCCCAACGGGAAATGGAACTCTATCTAGATCATCACCATATCCATTTTTATTAGGCAACATATAGAAGGACTGTCTTATGAATTCCCCTTGTTTATTAGTTAATATGTTAATGTAATTGTCTGCACCCTCTATTAAATCCAGATCTCCATCATTATCATAGTCAATCGCGCCTAAAGAACTGCTAACACTACCCGCCATATCTTTGATCAATTCCCCATTTCCAGAATCAAACAGAACAGCATTATCTTTATTTAATGAATCCATTTTTAGAGGTGCATTACTTGAAATACTCTTAACATTGTTACATGTTGGGAGTATAGAGAAAAGAAATATTAATATTATTATCATGTTAGATTTTTTAGTAAAATTATCCATTTTCATAATGTCCTATTAATTGTTATATACTATTTTTTCATCCAATTTGAAAGGGCTCAGTTGCTGGATGCCAATCAACATTTATCCAGGGTAATAAAATGTTATTAATTGATAGGATACCGACAATTAAGAACGGTAATAATCTTTTTTCATTCCAATAATTTTTTTCCCAAATAACATTTTGGTTAATATCCTCATTTATGAAACTGGCATCAAAATCATTATCTATAAAATTATTTTTTAAAATGTTGATC
>CAZYLG010000275.1:0-1752 GCA_964648565.1 uncultured Thermoplasmatales archaeon | reverse complement strand
AGAATTGAAATTATTTTTTGGTTAGCTCTTTCAAATTGTTTTGCTATAAAAATTACTCCAAAACCTTGGAATCCTCCAACAATAATCCCTCCAAGAAGTGCTAATATGGCGGATACAGAGGGATAATCTTCCGATAAACTATATAAAATTGCATTGTTAATGGTTAATAAGGTTAATGAGATAATATCAAATATTATAATTGAGAGTATTGCTAAAATAGTTGCCAATAACGAGGTACTCTCTGAGTTAAAAAAACTCCTTTCAATATTTTGTAAATTATCAGGTAATTTTGATTCTACCGTTTCCTTTAAAGTGTTGTATTCAATAGCACTCACATTTGGTATCATCAGCATTAAAAAAACAGCCAACAGGCTTCCAAAAACAATAGTTTCCTTTTTCATGTATTTTCCCCAATTTATCTTATATTCCTCCCTGAGTTGACATTTTGATTGTTTCAAATGTTGAATGTAATACTCTTGATTTTTTCAACTTGTCTGGTTCCAAACGCCCAATCAAAAACCCTGAAAGAAAGTTGACAATCATATATAAAATAAAGGATATGAACCAGTGAAAATCTGTTTTGGCAAGATGCTCTGTAAGCATTAGAACTAAAGCAGGAAATACTACCGGTGGAAATACTTCTAAAAATGAATTAAGCCATGATAAACCAGTATCTATTGAGCGCGTAAAAAGTCCTGTAATAACTGATAGAGGTAGAGAGATCAAATATAAAATTACAATTAAAACATAAAATAGCCTAGAGCTTGAAAAGAGATTCTGAACTATTTTGTTTTTCGCATTTTTTGATATGCGATGAATGCTGGTTTGAACTGATTCATTGATTCTTTTTTCGACGGTTGATTTTACCGTATTGTATTCAATAGCACTCACATTTGGTATCATCAGCATTAGTAAAACAGCCAGTAGGCTTCCAAATATGATAATTTTCTTTTTCATTTTCGCTTTCCCTCTTTTTCCCTTAGTAGGATGTAAGTCTATTCGAGGAATTTGGCAGCAATATCTTTGATAGTAAAAAAGAAATAATCAGATCAACATATAATAGGGTTAAAGCAATTAGGTTATAATCTATTCCAGTTTCTTGTTCTATTATTTTTGAAACAGGTGTGAGAAAAAAAGATCCTATTATAAGTCCCTCAACTGAACCACTCAAAAGGGGAAAGAATCCAAATATATCCTCCATTAAATATCCAATCATCATGATTAGCACTGGAATTACTATCCCTTTTAGTAAGACTTGTGAGAAAAGATCTGAATCTATAAATTGATGTATTTTTTCTTTTTGTTGTTCTGATATTTCCAGTTGTTTAAATTCTTTGAGAAGTATTTGTTTTAGATCATTTTTTTCTAAATTATTTATCGCGCTTATGATTTCTTTTGAATTGAGCCCATTTACTTGTTCTTTTATGGTGTTTATTTGAGATTCAAATTTTTCTATTTCTTGGAGAATGTACCTTTCATTTGTTTCTACAACAGTTTTGTACTCAACTGCGCCAACATTTGGTATCATTAGCATTAAAAAAACAGCCAGTAGGCTTCCAAAAACAGTGGTCTTCTTTTTCATACCTCTTATAACCTCCACTAATAATAACAAAAAAGTTATATATAAATTCTTTGTAACAAAAGTTGTGAATGATAATAATTGAAAGCGTTTAAAATCCATTTTTGACAAAAAATCAATATTAGAATTTTTCAACAATTAAATTTTTACAACATTTATAAATAAAGAAAAAA
>CAZYLG010000274.1:0-1759 GCA_964648565.1 uncultured Thermoplasmatales archaeon | reverse complement strand
ATCCAGCAGATGATGCCACTGGAGTTATGATTAATCCAACATTATCTGTTCATGTTTCTGATCCCAATGGAGACGAATTAGATGTCACTTTTTATGATGCATCTAACGACCAACAAATTGGATTTGATCAATGCACGAGTGATTGCACAGGGTCAACCACGTGGAATGGCCTTGTAAAAGAGACTACATATTCATGGTATGTAAAAGTTAGTGATGGAGAATTTGAAGTTGAATCAGATACCTGGTCGTTTACTACTGAAACAGAAGATATCGATTTTGAAATTGATATCTCTGGTGGACTTGGACTTACGGTAGACATTACCAACACGGGGATGGATGCTGCTGATGATGTTGATTGGCAAATCGATATTGAAAACAAAGGACTCATCAAACGCATTGATAAAACCTTTTCTGGTACTGAGGACATTGCTGGAAGCGATGTACTTACGCTTGATAACATCCGTTTGATTAACATTGGTCGGATCACTGTTGATGTTACGGTTAATCATAATTCATTAGATGCACCAGTTACTGAGACCGCTGAAGGATTCATTTTCGGAATCTTTATCCGACTCTAAAAAAAACAATCTTTCTTTTTTCACTTTTTTTATCTTTCTTTTTATAGTATTCTAATTCATTAATCATTATATTTTAATTAATAATTGATGTAATCCAATGTAAAAAAAGTTTTTCTTAATGAGGATTTAGAAATGTTCTATCTTCTGTAATAAAAGGTTTAAAAGAAACAAATTTATATTTTTTAAAAGATTATCCATAAAAATAAATTCCATTAATAATGAGATAAGATTATAAATTTTTAAATCAGCAAAACACAAGTAATAAAAGATAGATTATCATAATTAGGATTGTTCACCATCAATTAATTACAATTTGAGTTTGTAAGTTTGTTTGCAAAGATTAACTCTGCTTTTTGTTTTGCTTCAAAGGTTGAAAGCCCTTTTCTTGAAAGAGAGGAGATCAATGCATCTTTTCGTAATTGAATCAATTTTTTATCTTTGGATTCCATATATTGTCTATTTTATGCTTTAGAATATTTAATTATTCTTTGACAAATCACACCCAAATGCTTTTATTAATCCAGAAATCTAGGCGTTGACCCAGAACTACATTCGTTCTCATTTGAAAAGAAATAACCTTATTTGATATCCTTCTTAAATTGCAATATTAATCCCATTCACTTTTTCAATTACATTGTTCATATTCTATGGTATAGACCAAATCTTCAATATTCAAATAAGTATGAAATAACTTTGAAATGTATAACAAATCCATCTACCATCATGAACAAATAAAATATAATCAATCTGCAACTGAAGCATTCAATGAATCTTTCTAAAAAAATATATTGAAATTGAAGAACCAAAATACCATTCACTAAGCATGTCAATATGTAGAAATCATACTGTTATTCAGACTAATAACCAACCATTTTAGTTTTAGGAATTTCATATCCCCTACCAGTACCGCACTATTTTTTATAATTCAGTAAATATAGAATTTGATGAAATGAAAACTCTCATCAAAAATCAACATTTTTTTAGAATATAAAGAAGAAATAAACGAATGAATTGGTAAAATCCGCAAAAATAAATTTTTTTTTAATGATCAACAATCATCATTTTTTGAATTTTACTCTGTTTTAATTCAGTATATGTCATTCCTGATGGTTCGCATACGATACTATCTGCATATTTTTCAACGAAACTATTCATTTTTCATCTTTCCCTCAATTTCATGT
>CAZYLG010000273.1:0-1806 GCA_964648565.1 uncultured Thermoplasmatales archaeon | reverse complement strand
CTGATTCTCCATACAATTTTTTGCATTCATCAAAAAGAGTGTTGGCTCGTTGCATAGCTTCGTTTCCTTCGCCGTAACATTTGATATTCCAAGTAACACCTTTAGTTGTCTTTTTTAATTCAATAGAATCATTATTTGGTGTTTCGTTTTCTAACGAAATATTCAAAAAATTTGGTTTTAGTCCGTTTTGTTTGGCCAATTGTTGTATTTGTTGTTGTATTCCAGCTTCAATATTGCCCGTTTCGGGCGATGGTTTTTTATTGTTGTTTTTGTTCATACTTTTTACCTCATTTGGCTATTTGGGGTTGGGGATCAGCGGCGAACCGTTCAAATTAGCCCCTGATACCCCGTGTTACAATTGTAACCGTTAATTTTTTAATTCTTGAAGTTTTATAGTTAAAATTTCCAGTGCTTCAGTAGTGGTCAATTTATTTTTTTGTTTAAAATCCTGAAAATCTTTTGTATCGAAATTCACCGATCCCCCTCCATTGGCTCAGTTTTTTCCAAACGTTTTAAAAGAGTTTTACCGTGTTGAATTAATGCTTCATCAACTTCTTTTCTTAATGCACCGTGTAGCTTCCCGTGTTTTTGAAAAACAATTTTTTTGAATTCTTTTTTTATGTTTTCGGATGCATTGATATTTCCCATTTTTATTTCACAAAAATAAGATGTACCCAAGCGTATATATACCAATAAGTACATTATACATTGAAATCGAATATAACATGTGTACGATTTTTAGAAAATGCGTACATAATGGGTGGTATCAATGACTAATCTTATTGAAGGGAATAAACCAACTAAAAAGAAAGCAGAAAAAATATATTTTTATTTGTTCAAGGATCACAGTGATGAAACTACTAAATATAATATCCAAAAATCACTAGAATTAAGAAATAATGATGTTTATTCATCTGGAAATGCTTTTGATCTACTTGAAAAAAAAGGATATGTAGAGCAATCTTCAAAATCTGATAGAGGAAAACCGGTTTATACTGCTACACTCAAACCAATAATAAAAATTATAAATAAGAAATTAAGTAATATCGAAAATGAAGACTTATATCTTTCAGATTTTGAAATATGGATTTTAGAAAAAGTATTGTCTTCTGATTTTTTTAAAAAAATAGTTAATGATATCCCTTTGAAAATTATAAACAATGAAATCAATGCTTACTCTATACTATTTGAAAATATATTAAGTGATTTATTCCTTAGCACGTATGTTATGAAAACACTTATCGTTGGTGTTAAAAACAGTGGTTTTGAACCTCAAACAAAAAAAGAATTTTTAGATCTTTGGAATAATGAATTAAAAACTCTATCAGAAAAAGAGAAGATATCTTTCAATTTTTATACCAGTGTTTTAAAAGAAGAAAACAAGAAAATTTATTCTATCCTATTACCGTCTCAGCTTCAGGATCAATATATTATTTCAAAAGATTCATTAAATTTTAATTCATTAGTAAGTCTAGTTGCATTACCTAGAGATTTATTAAAAAAAACTATATTTATAAATGATAAAGCAAAATATAAACTATTTTTAATTAATGATGTTCTTATTGGATTATTAAATTTATTTAGTTATGGTTATGAATTTCCTAAATGTATTGGAAATGAAAAAATACAAAAATATATTATTGAAATGAAAAAAGCATCAGCAAGTTTTAATAAAGGTGGGAGAAATTATAATCCAATTATGGATATTTTGAGATAATCATTACTTTTTCTCATCTTTTTTCAAGAATTCCTGTACTTTTTTATGTACTAATTCTCCCATGTATTCATCAAAATCTTTTTCTCCGA
>CAZYLG010000272.1:0-1824 GCA_964648565.1 uncultured Thermoplasmatales archaeon | reverse complement strand
CACTATCAGATCATCCCGGTGATGGATACATCGTTGAATGGAACTGGCATATTAGTACGGAACCATATTTGTTTAAAGATCTTGATGGTGATGGAGTGTATACTGCTCAGCCTGATACGTTAGTTGTTAATGAGACGTATCCAATTTATGATATAAATGATCGTTTTTTTAATAATTCGGCTGCTGGTGAAGAGTTAACTCCTTTTGATCGTGATGATAATGTGTTTGCGGATGATCAATTTAATCCTAATGTTGTGTGGATTGAGAATGGAACAAATAATTGGTATAATACAACAAATGATGAGGATATATTATTATTAAATCTTACTGGTGAAAATGTTGATAATACGAGTGGTACTAATACTACTGGAAAGAATGTTTGTGAGTGGGATGATTGGTTTTATTATGATAAAAATAATAGTAAGAATTTTTCTTTTAATAGTACTCATTGTGAGGATATTTTAATTGATTATCATAACGGTAAAACTTACTCCAATGAATCAGACAACCTATTTAATGAAGATCCTGATCAAAATGGGGAAAACGCAGAACCATCTGATGATGATGTTGGTGGCTTATTTATGTATGATGAGCATGGAGAACCGTATCTGTTCCAAGATGATGGAGATTACACATACAATAAAGGTGAGAAAATATTGAGTTTTGATGCTGATGGAGATGGAAAAATCGCAAATCCAATGGAGGGTGATAATATTTTAGGTTACAGTGATTGTGTAATCCAAGATAATGATAACGATAGTATGTATACCGCTCAGCCTGATACGTTAGTTGTTAATGAGACGTATCCTATTTTTGATAAAGATGATGATCCTTCATTTAATGATTCGGCTGCAGGTAAAAAATTAACTCCTTTTGATCCTGATTATAAGGTGTTTGCGGATGATCAATTTAATCCTAATGTTGTGTGGATTGAGAATGGAACAAATAATTGGTATAATACAACAAATGATGAGGATATATTATTATTAAATCTTACTGGTGAAAATGTTGATAATACGAGTGGTACTAATACTACTGGAAAGAATGTTTGTGAGTGGGATGATTGGTTTTATTATGATAAAAATGAAAATGGAAATTTTAGTTTTAATAGTACTCATTGTGAGGATATTTTAATTGATTATCATGATGGTGGCACCTATTCAGCGGAAAAAGATACGATCATCAATAAATATAATATAGAATTAATTGATGGAGCAGAATTATCAAGGAGTATAGACAATGGTAATGTATGGAACAATATAAAATCATACAATAATGAAGGACCTGAGTGGAATAGTACTGATGATTTGATCTGGATTGACGATAACGTTGATGATTTTTATAATGAATCAGAGACAATAATTGCAGGTGTAAAAAAACTCGACAAAAAAAACTTCTCAATTGGATTTAATGAAACCTGGAATATGCGATCTTATGATGCAGTAAAAGATGGAAATTTAAATTATAACTTTGGTAGTTTATTCTCACAAGAAGCAATTCCATTAACTGGACGAAAAGTGAATGCTAAATTTGATTATGACGATGATCGAAAACACTATATTACCCTCAGAGTCGTTGATAATTATGGAATGGAATCTATGACTACACTGGTCTATCGTCACTAAAAATGAAAGAAATGCAGGTGTAATACTTTCATGAAATACTACACTATCTCAGAGAAAAGCACTGAGCGAGACGATAATCAGGATAATTATGTTGAACACGTTACAGATGATTATGCTTTGTTTGCCGTGGCCGATGGTGTAGGAGGTCTTTCCTTTGGTGATGTTGCTAGTAAACGTGCCATTGAAGTCTTTTCTCAAC
>CAZYLG010000271.1:0-1831 GCA_964648565.1 uncultured Thermoplasmatales archaeon | reverse complement strand
AAAATGATGAAGAAAATCTGTGTGCATTTTCTGGATCTGGACCAAATTTAGATACTGTTGCAAAAACTGATGTTATCGATCTTACATATACAAAGTTTCCAATGTTACGATTCGCCTGCCAATATAATATCACCCAAGATGAAAACGACCTTGGTATAGTAAAGATTTCAATGGATAATGGTGAACAATGGGAAACAGTAAAACAAATTAAAGGAACCAGGTCATATTGGGATGAAATCGAAATCAATCTTACGTATTATAGGGAGCAATCAATTATCATCGGATTTGAATTCATAACCCATGGATCATCATCTAGTAAAGGATGGTATATCGATAACATTTTTGTTGAGGATAGAGACCTTCAATTATACACTGAAACATTTACTGATTACGAATCTGAACAAGCATGGCATCAATGGAATATTGTTCAAAAGGAAAACTGTCCAGACATTTGGGTAGATGATTATTGTAACTCTGCAAGTCCTGGATGGCAAAAGTCTCATTTTAATAAAATTCAAGATGCACTTAATCATTCCGAAGACAATTTTTTTATCAAAGTGATGGATGGATACTATTACGAACGTTTAGAAATAGAAAAATCTGTTATCTTAGAAGGCAATTCCTCCACTGATACTATCATAGATGGAGGCATTGAGTATTATCCCGACCCAGACATTGCATATCTGCACATTTATATTAATGCTTCAAATGTAGTTTTTTCAGATTTTCATCTTTGCCATGGAGGACTTTATGTTTCTGGAGAACAAGTTCAAGTAAACAATTGTATTTTTTCTGAAAATGAATTTGCAATATCATTTTTTTACACGAACAAAGGATCCTTATTAAATTGTATTTTTTCAAAAGATACGTATGAAACCAATCAAAGAATCACAATTTATAATTCTAACAATATCCTCATAAAAAACAATATTTTATATGATAGTGACGTAGGAATTCATTGTTATGGTTCTACTATCAATCATATTGTTTCTAATGAAATTTATAATGCGACATATTCGATTAGTTTTTATAGCGCAAATTTTAATCATGTTGAAAATAATCTAATTCAAAGTAATCAAGATTCAGATTATGGTATGAACGTATATTCCTGTCAACAAAATACAATCACCAAAAATAGAATCTATAATTGTAAAAATGGTATAAATCTAATAAAAACATCTTTTTGTTCAATCTATAGGAATGATATTAGGGAATGTTACGACCATTCAATAAAAATTATAGCTAGTTTTGGTGATTTAATTAGTTATAACAACCTTTGTGGAGCTCATAGTGGATTTGAAATTCATTCATTATTTTCAATAGAATTTGCTCCACAGAACTGGTGGGGAAGTAAACAGGGAGCAAGACATAAGACTAAAGAGATTCTTTCAATTGTTATCACCTTGTTTCCTAAGGATGAACCCGTGGATATAGCATAATTCACCAAATTATTTTTTTCTTTCTTTTTTTATGAACTGGTGTTGGGTGTTATTAAACTTGATGAATTCTTTTATCAATAATATGATTTTTCACGTTCTCATTCTAATTATTTCATCTCATCAAAGTTTTTGAGAAGACGTTGATAGTTTCTTATTTCATTTTTGATTTGATACTGTAAGAGTTGTTTTCCAAATTCATCACGTTGTTTATAATCAAGTAAGGTTTCCTTTGCATACACGGTGAAACTATATGGTTCTGCCTTGTTTTCATTTATTTTTATTGATTCAAATGATTTTACCACTCATAAGCCAATCACGTGCAAAGAGTATCATCCAACAGCCATCCTTTGCACGCAAAACATGGTAGTTACTCTACGTTAACCTAAGCCATT
>CAZYLG010000270.1:0-1845 GCA_964648565.1 uncultured Thermoplasmatales archaeon | reverse complement strand
GAGCCTTTATCGCTGTACACATAAACAGTGCTAGCAAAGACAAATCGTTTAACATTATATTTTCTGCATGCTTCAAGGATAATCGTATTTCCCAAAATATTTCGCTTAATAGTTTCAACGGGTCTTTTATGAGCCTCATCAATATCAGCCATAGCTGCAAAATTATAAACAATATCAGATTCCTTGACTGCCTGATTCACTGCTTTTTCATCAAGAACATCTCCAATAATCATGTGCTGCTTATCAGTCAAATACGGAGATTTTTCAATATCAAAAATAGTAACATCAAAACCATTTTTAGTTAATGCATCAGCTGTGTGACTACCAAGAAATCCGGATCCTCCAAAAACTAAAACCTTTTTCATTAAGTATCACCAACATGCTGAATAATGTTTTCAACCGCTTCAATTTCCATTTGCTTTCTTGTTTCCACTGTCATCGTTGCAATATGTGGTGTTATCACTACATTTTCAAACTCTTCCAAATTATTTGTTTCAGGTTCATGTTCAAAAACATCAATTCCAGCACCACCTACACTATTTGCTTTTAAAGCATCATACAAATCATCTTCATTAATTAAACCACCACGAGCCGTGTTAATAAGAATAACATCATCCTTCATTTTCAAAAGCTCTTGTTTACCAATAATATACTTTGTCTTGTTATTTAATGGCAAATGAAGACTTATTATATCAGAAGAAGAAAATAATTTATCTAAATCTGCTAAAACTATCTCTTTCTTCGAGATAAATTCCTTATCTGGATAAGGATCATAAGCTAAAACTTGAACATGGAATGGTTTGAGTAATTCAACAACTTTTTTTCCAATCCTTCCTAAACCAATGATTCCAATAGTTTTACCTGTTAACAAATTTCCAACTTCGCCTTTCCAAGCATTCTTTCGTAATCTTCGATCACACACACCAATTCTTTTCAGTAAATGCAACGTTAAACTAAGGGTTAATTCAGCAACAGCAAGGCTAGGAGCATCTGGCGTATTAATTACTAATACATTTTTTTCTTTAGCAAACTCAACATCAACATTATCCATACCTACTCCATATCTAGAAATAACCTTTAGATTACAGGATTTTTCAATTACTTTTTGAGTAATCTGTTCAGTTCCAGCAATAATTCCAACAACTTCATCATCAATCAAATCTAAAATCTGATTTTCATCCAATTTCTCACCTGTAGGATTAACAACGGGAATAAATCCATTATCTTTCAATAATCGAGTAGCACCAGAATTAATTTTACCAAATGACCGACTTGAAATCAACACTTTTCTCTGTACCATACTCTCACCATAATTACAAAAAATGTTATTAATCTAACCCCTAGAAAATAAATATATGCTATAGATATTTTTTGGCTAGTGAATCATTTTTCATTATTTTTTCAACACGATTTAAATCTTCCTTTGTATCCACACTATATGTTTCATACTTTGTAGGAACCATCTTAACACTATAACCCTGTTCAAGAACACGCAACATATCAACTGATTCGATTTGTTCTAATGGAGTCGGTTTCAAATCGTTAAAAGTGAGTAAAAAATCACTTTTGAAAGGAATAATACAAACTTGTTTAAATCTAAAACCTTCATTTTTTTCCTTTTTATCAGAAGGAATGGGTTCACGAGAAAAATACAATGCAAAATTATACTGATCGACTACTACTTTTACTTCATTAGGATCAATATGTTCCTCTTTAGTATTTAAAGGAGCCATCAAATTTGTAACAACAATCTTTTCATCATCGAAAAAAGGTTGCACTGATTCATCAATCATCTCCGGAAAAACCAATGGTTCATCACCTTGAATCATAACAAGAATATCAATT
>CAZYLG010000269.1:0-1857 GCA_964648565.1 uncultured Thermoplasmatales archaeon | reverse complement strand
CAGCAAAGAACATATCATTTAACACTAAATTATATTGTTTTGCAATCAACCAATTGAATTTATCAACATCATCATCTCGAGTTGTAACATCATCAGCAAGATCATTATCATGCCGTTGTAATGCTTCAATTGCATCTCGATGCATTCCCCGAGTGATCACATACATTCGTTTAAGCACTTGTTTTGGTGCTAGATCACTAGAATCCAGTAAATCTTTCACTTGAACGGAAGTGCTTCCTTCATCAATGATTTCAGGACCGATCACATTATGGGTAAGGATCCGGATTTTTTGTCGCATATTCGGTCTGAATCGATCAGGGCTTTTAATCTCGATAAGATCAAAACCAGCTAGATACGCTCCAATGAATTTACGAAACATAGTGTCAACATCATTTGTTTCAATGCTGATCTGATGCTTTGGTGTTTCATCTCGTCGGTTGAATTGAGGATTGATCAGCAATGTTCCATCCGCTCTTGGCATCATAGCTACACTGTTTCCATTGGTGATTTTTACTTTTTTCACCCAGGATTTCGGTAGAGAGACAATGTATGTAGATTTTCCAGTGATCTGTACTTTTCTAGTTTCCATTAGAAGTAACCCCCATATAAAAAAAATTTGAACTGATGGTTAAGAAGTAATGTAACGATTTTATTTTGTAGTCTATGTTTTGTCATGATCTCCCCAACAACAAGGATCTGAGGTATGATTGTTCTCTATAGATTCCATATCTAATATGTTCAATCTAAGAATGTGGTGTTATAGAGAGTTTTAATTTTGGCTCAAGTAGTTAAAAATTGTATAAATACATTATCAATATAGACTCAATTAACTATATACCTCTATATATTTAATCAATAAATTTTTTTAAGAAACATATAAGATATAAAAAAATAATAAAGATAATTGATTATATCAAATAAAGCAGGTAAACCAATACAAAAAACTATTGAGACCCTAAAATCTAGAAAGATAAGCAAACATATTAAAACACAAACAAGTTTTGTAATCAACTATGCGTATCAATCTTGAACTCATCATCCTTCTATTAACTGCATTCTTTCCACCAATCATTTATGCAATCTGGATAAGAAACACCGAAACATATCATCGTGAACGATGGATTGCAATCGCCGTATCCTTTCTTTGGGGAGCAAGCATCGCCATCATTGCAGCATTAATCTTAGAAATATTTTTAGATGCACAAGTAAACATGACCTTTCAACAAGGAAGTCTTCTTCAAATAATTGCAGTAATTCTCATTGCCCCTTTTGCTGAAGAACTCGTCAAACCACTCGCATTACGAACTAAAACAGTAAAAAGCGAACTTGTAGAACTTGAAGACGGACTCATTTATGGAGCAGTTGCTGGTCTTGGTTTTTCAGCAACAGAAAACTTGTTTTACGGATTCAGCTTCCTTCAAGAAGGATTACTCTACTTTTTCATTCTTATGAGTATTCGAAGTGTGGGAGGATGTTTACTACATGCTTCAGCGACAGCCATCACTGGTTACGGATATGGAAAAACATTGCTCAATCATACATCACTAATCAGAGTAATACCTTATTTTATCATCGCAATGCTTATGCATGCGGGATACAATTTCCTTGTTTCCTGGGAAGAAATCGGAGTCGTTTCGGGGTTGTTCTTTGCTTTCGTGCTTGTTTACATTTCAATTAAAAAAGTCAGACAAAAAATTAGATACCTAGATAACAGTCATTAAAACCTAGTTCTTAGCTATTTAGCTTCTTTGAAAAGAGAGTTAAAAACCGTTCAAAATCAGCTAAATCTTCCTTTAGAATCGTATACAATAGGTCAACATCGATTTTCCAGTAAATATGAACTAATCTATTTCTAAA
>CAZYLG010000268.1:0-1877 GCA_964648565.1 uncultured Thermoplasmatales archaeon | reverse complement strand
AGTATATCATGCTTTGATGATATCCTTCTATCTGATGGATGTTAATTTTTTTTTCATACGGGGCAAACGGTATTGTTTTTTTGTATGATGGGTTATGTAATAATGAAGAAAAAAATAATGTTTGTGGATGATGGGTCTGACCAATTGTTTTCTTTTGAACAAGTGTTAAACGAGTCGAATAAAGATTTTGAATTTATCGGTGTACAATCAGGTAAAGAATGTTTGAAGGAATTACAACATGCTGAATTGCCAGATATCATTTTTTTAGATATCATGATGCCTGAAATGGATGGTTGGGAAGTTTATGATAAACTAAGGGATAATCCTGTTTTGAAGGATATTCCCATTGTGTTTCTGACAACTAATATGAACATGGCCACAAAGCATGCTTGTAGCTCTTTTAATGATAGTTTCCTTGAAAAACCTGTTGAATCAAAAGAGTTATTTAATTGTATAGAACAGATTATAAAGAAAAAATAAGAAGGAATAATCATTTGTAATTTAATTAATGCTTGAATTATGAATCAAGCCCATTTTCCTTACATTTTTTTTCGGGCAGATACACTTTTTGTTCTTTTCGGGCAAACATTTTAAATCATATGAAAATTATTCTAATAACGGTTCCTTAAATGTTTCAGCAATATACATATTATCTGATTTTTGGCATTCCTTTTATTGTGTATCTTGGTATTCTTGGTTTTCATCCCAAATTTTTTTGATATCTTGTTGATAAAGCAAGGTTGATAATACATTTTTTTAATGAGAAATACATTGTCTTCAATGGGAAAGATCTGATGATACGTGATAATAGGATGGGATATGCGGCCGTGGGTGAAAGTGTTCTTGATTTGATCGGAAATACGCCACTTGTTCGGATTAATCGGTTGAATCCGAATCCGGATACGACGATTTATGCCAAACTTGAAGGAAATAATCCGGGTGGCAGTATCAAGGATAGGATTGCTTTAAAAATGATTGAGCAAGCTGAACAAGAAGGACGGTTAACAAAAGATAAAACCATTATTGAAGCAACATCAGGCAATACCGGTATTGCACTTGCTATGATCGGTAGGGTGAAAGGATACTCGGTAAGTATTGTGATGAGTAGTGCAGTTTCCTTAGAACGACGGAAGACCATTGAAGCATTTGGTGCTAACATTATTCTTACGGATGCTGAAAAGGGAACGGATGGAGCTATTATGAAAGTGAAAGAATTGCTTAATACGTATCCTGATGAGTATTTTTGCACGGATCAGTTCACAAATAAATATAATAAACTTGCTCATTATGAGACAACAGCATCTGAAATCCTTAGTCAAACTCGTGGTCGGGTTGATTATTTTGTTTCTTCAATTGGTACTTCTGGGACGATTATGGGTGTGGGTAAATATGTGCGGGAGTGTAATCCGAATGTGACCGTTGTGTGTGCTCATCCGGTCACGGGGCATTATATTCAAGGATTAAAGAACATGCAGGAAGCAATTGTTCCATCGATTTATGATCCGTCTAAAATCGATGTGGAAGTAATGATTGATTCAGAAGAAGCATTTGATATGACTCGGAAATTAGCTGCTTATGAAGGAGTTTTTGCAGGGATGAGCAGTGGTGCAGCGATGCTTGCTGCTATTGAAACAGCTAAACAAGCTGAACATGGTGTGATTGTTACTATTTTTCCAGATCGAGGAGATCGGTATCTTAGTACTGATCTTTTTCAAACTCTTGATTAATCCTTGTTCTCTGATACGTTATGATGGTTATGAACTTATGGTGACCTCCTCCCGCGGCATAAATGCCGAATCTTCCAGTTTGAGTGGTGCAGAAATGCATGTAACTGCACAAGTTACTCTTTTTTACCGGAAACATACCTAGTTTTTATC
>CAZYLG010000267.1:0-1890 GCA_964648565.1 uncultured Thermoplasmatales archaeon | reverse complement strand
TCCAGTAGACGATTGCAATGATAAAAAGAACTGCGATGCAGGCAAAGTTTGCAATTGTTCCTGCTTTAAATAGGTCTTTTGTAGAAAAATAACCCGCAGAATAGGTAATAGCATTTCCCGGAGTAGCAATGATGAAAATAAATGCCAGACCGCCGCTTAATGCAATGATCATCGCAGAAAACAATGGACTAATTCCCGTAGTTTCATTAGCAATTGCAAAACCAATAGGTAAAAGCACGGCTACCGCGCCTGTATTTGACATAACGTTAGTTAAGAGAATGGTAAATAAGATAAGACTGAATATCACAAGATACAAATTTCCTGACATAACCTGAAAGAGATTATGAGCTATCCAGCCTCCTGCTCCAGTTTGTTGCATGCCAAGGCCAAGAGTGATTGCTCCACCGTAGAGAATGATGATTCCCCACGGCACTTTTTTTTCTACATCTTTCCAAGTTATGCTTTTGGTGAGAAAGAGAAGGATGCTTCCAAGTAATGCTATTCCAGCAAGACCAAAGTACGTATAATGGGAGAAAAAAATCCATAAGAAAACAGTGATGAATAGTACGGAAAGTACGATGATCTCTTCTTTTTTAATTTTTCCTTGTATTGCAACTTGTTGCTCGATTTCATTTTTTGCTTGAGTGATCTGATTGATTTCTATGGGGAATGCAAATTGAAGGATAAGCCAAACAATAGGTAGTGAGATGGCGACAACAGGAACTGCATAGATCATCCAATCAAGGAAGGTAACTGTGATTCCTGCATCAGCTAAAAAACTAATGGTTAATGGATTTCGTGCACCTCCAATGAGTGTTCCAAGGCTTCCGATGGAACAACCATAGGCGATACTAAGTGTACTTACTTTTCCAAAATTGCTTTCCTTCGGAACGATTTTCATAGCAAGTAGAATGGAAGTTACAATTGGTAGGAACAATGCTGCAACGCCATGTTCTGGCATGATAAATGAGAGTAATGCTGAGGAAAGCATGATGCCAAATGTGAATTTTCTTGGTGTATTCTCAAAATATTTGAGGAATTTCAATGCGATTCTTCGATGCAACCCGTGAGTTTCAACAGCTGCAGCAATAATAAATGCTCCGATGAGAAAGAAAACAGCTTGATTGCCGAAAGATGAATAGACTTCCTCAGATGGCATAATTCCAAATAATGGTTGTAAAATCATTATAAGTAATCCTGTTGCAGCTAGAGGAATGGGTTCTGTTATCCAAAGGATTGCAGCAGTGATAAGGATGCCAATCATCATTCTTCCGTTCTCAGTTAATCCCGGAGGAGAAAATGGAATGATATAAAATAAAAAGAGTATGAAGAAAGCAGCGAAGAGTGATAGAATATTATATCGTTTCGAATGAACAAATGAGGTAAAGGTTTCTGATGAAAGGGTCATTGTCTATTTTTTCGTGTAAGCTGTTTTTTCTTTTATGATTTACGATGTATGTTTTCGATTCCGATACAACTCTTTGTCAACAGTACTAGTCATTGCTGTTAAATCAGCTTCTTTTTTATCTAAGAAATCATAGATGTTTTTGATGTTTTCTTCGGGGTTCTGTAAGATTTTGTTGTAATTGATGAATAACACATTGCAATCAGATCTGTCGGTTATTTGTTCTTTGATAAAATAATTGAGTTTAAGAAAAGCTTCTTTTGTTTCATCTCTGTTTTCATCATTTATTTGTGCCATTTTTTCCATGGAATCAAGGATTTCTTCGATGTTTCGTTCTGAATAAATTATGTTGTAATCTCCAGATGGAAGATATTTAAGTCCATATGCAGTGATTTTGATGATTTTACCTTTGTATTCATCAAAGGAGAATTGGTTTTGTATGAGTTTGTTAATGATTTTTCCGCCTTCAAGTTCATAGTATCCTT
>CAZYLG010000266.1:0-1901 GCA_964648565.1 uncultured Thermoplasmatales archaeon | reverse complement strand
CGGTTTTCATAATAAAATCAGATGAACGATACCGCATAAAATAATTTCCATATAGTCAAATCCTACATACTCAACCAAGTCTTAAAAAAAGATCTGAAAACAAGTGATATCCTTTTTTTTCACACCACAAATCCTACAGGTCACAGCTTCTTTCAATTCATTTTTTTCAACATTGGAAACAATCTTAACAAAAAAAATTTTACTGATTCAGAAGAGAAAAGAAAAAATTAAGGAGGTAGCCTTCAAAAAAACAAGACCCTTACTAATTTTTTTAGGAGTTATTGTTTCGGAATCAATGATAACAAGTGTTCCCAGGCTTTTAGTGTTTTATCTCTTGCTTCATCATCATGCTGCATGCTGGTATACATTCGAGATCCAGCAAGAGTCATGATTCCTTGGTTGAGGATGGCAAGTTGGTATTCCTTGGATATTTTCATCCGATCCATGATCTGCATGAACGCATCATCCCTTGTTATGTCCACACTGAAAAACGCGGTGGTATCATACACAATGATTGATTTTTGATTATACGCAAAGAATGGAAGATCCGGACGAGTTTCAAAAAGATCATTAAGTTCAGTCGTAAGTTTTTCAGCAAAAACCGCTGCTTTATCATACGCTTTATATTCCTCAACAAGTTTTAACGCATAATAACTTGCTTTTGCTGAAAGTGCATTAGCTGCTAGTGTTCCTGCAACAAAAGCATGACCTCCAAGCGCGCTTCCTTCACCGCCAGCAAGCACATCCATAACATCAGCTCGACCACCTAACGCTCCACAAGATGGATACCCATGCATCAGTATTTTTCCCATGATCACCAGATCTGGTTTCACTCCATAATATGCTTGAGCTCCACCAGGTCCAAATCGAAAACCAGTGATCACTTCATCCATGATCATCAAGGCTCCGTACTCATCGCAGAGTTCCCGAACGTATTTGTTCCATTCTGGATGCACTGGATGCGTTCCTGCTTCACCACCATTTGCTTCCACTAGAACCGCTGCAACGTTTCCTTCTTTTTTAGCTTCTTCAAATGCATGTTTAAGCCCATCGAAATCATTAGGCATCACTGAAATGGTATTAGATAAACAAGAAGTGGGTATTCCTTCAGCTAGCATCATCCCAGTGCCTGGAATGTGAAGTCCCATCACGGTTTGATCGCCCCAACCATGATAATTCCCATCGATCTTGATGATCTTTTCCCGGCCAGTTTTTGCCCGAGCGATCCGTAATGCTGCCATGATCGCTTCTGTTCCGGATTGCACGAATCGAACTTTTTCAATATTAGGCATGAACTTTTTGATTTGTTTTGCGGCAAGAACCTCATATTCACTGGTAAGCCCCGTGGTTGCACCTTTGGTTTTAATGTGTTCAGCGATCTTATCATCAAGTGGTTTGAAATGATGCCCTAAAATAATTGGTGCTCCACACATCAAATAATCGATGTATTCATTCCCATCAATATCATAAAGCTTGTAGCCTTCTCCATGATCCATCGCAGGAGGAAAGGGAAACATTGGACTTAAGTTATGTTGCACTCCTTCAGTCAGACAGGTCTTTGCTTCTTCAAATAATTGCTGTGATTTCTTATTTTTCTCAGTAAATTCCTTCACCAGTTTACCAACTGTTTCCTCAGGAAGAGGATGAAGTGGACTGTTGATGATTTCTTTCTTTCGTTTTAGGATTTCTTCGTATTCCATAGTAATCCCCTAAAATTTATTTTTATATTGGCACACTCAGAAAAGAACTTTATGCTTATAATCTCTTTTATCAAATACTTCCTAAAATCCAGATGAAATATGCTCATTACAAATTTTACTATCCTGAAAATTAACAATAAATCTTATTAGAAAATTATTTCAATCAATCATATAATATTATAATCGTAATCTTATGAAAAA
>CAZYLG010000265.1:0-1909 GCA_964648565.1 uncultured Thermoplasmatales archaeon | reverse complement strand
ATTTCCAGAATTATTTATACTATCAAATTCAGGAGTCTGAAAAGGATAAATAGTATAATTTAAAGAATTGTTCGATGAAATATTTAATATTCTCCATTGAACAGACGATCCATCTGGAATGCTGATTGTACCTCTAATAACTGGTATTTGTGGTTTTCCAATTTCTGTCGTATGAGAATACCCCGGAATATTTAATATTTGATAATTGGTATCATTGATTAATACATTATTTTCTTCAATTCCATTTAATCTTATTTCAATTATCGTAGAATTCAAATTTGAACTTATTATTTCAACATCAGGCATCGAAATAATAACCTCTTCATTTCCATTACTTCCTGAACCATTTCCTCCATCTGCTTTAGATGGATTTAATATTGGAATAGAACTTATAACAATTAGTATAATAAAAAAAACCATTATTTTTTGTTTCATTTGTATGTCCCCTGTTCATTATATGTTAATAAGAATGAAATTCAATCTTACTAATTATAATAAATAATAGATATCTAAATAAAAATATTCCGGTGAGATTATGTATAAATAAAGATTCCAACTAATTTCTTGTTTGTGTAATTCATTGATCTACAACTTCAAGATTTATCGCATTAAATGTACAGACTTCATGACAACAATAACATTTTATACACTTCGAATAATCAACCTCTGCTTTGCTTTTACTTATTCGTATCGCTTCTTTGGGACAAATAACAACACATTCTCCACAAGTGGTACATTTATCTGTAATGACTGGTGATTTTTCTGGTTTATTTTCTTCAGTTAGTAAATAGTTCGCTGTAGATGGAAGATTAAAACCATGATATTTTACTTCATTTGGTTTTAAAAGTGGGTAATCTATTTTTTCTGGCCACATCTTTCGAAGATTCGCTTGTTTTAATGTAGGAATGCCCATTGGCTCAAGTCCTAACACATTACATACTGCTAAATCTAAACTTATAGCGTGAGTAGATGCAAGAATAATGCCGATATCAACTGGTGTCCCACTCATAGGCCCTTCTCCTTCCATTCCACTAATTCCATCCATAATAAAAAGAGTGGGTCGGGTAATTGATAACAAATCTAGTAACATATCTGCAAAATCCGTTCTTCGAAAATATTTAGCATGATAACTTGCTTTAATTAGTCCAGGTATCGCACCAAACATAATTTTTGATGCTAGACTCATCATCATTAAAGAATGAGTTTTTATTTTTGGTAAAGCAATGATTTTATCTGCGTTCAGAACAAAATCACAAATCCGAGTTTTTTGTAAACATTTTCCTTCTGGAATTGCGACCTTTTGACTCCCAGTATCATAATTTAGTTCAACTCCGGTTTCATTTGAAATCTTAAGTAAACCGGCTTTATCATAGGCTTTTTTAAGTCTTCTTTTTGAAAAATTTCCAGAAGGAGAATCGCCAATATATGGAATTCCACCTACTCTTTGAACTGCGTTAACTACCTCAGCAACAAAGATTGGATTCGTTACAACTGCTTTTTCTGGCTCTGTTGCATTTAATAAATTAGTTTTCAGTAATACTTTGTCTCCATTATTAACAAACTTTTTAAGACTGCCTAACGGCTGTATTAATGCATCAATATCAATGCTCCCATAGCTAGCTTTTTGAATGCTTACCATTGGATTCTCAATGTGTTTCACTTTTCTCAATCCTATTCTTATCTTTTGTTTTAAAAACTACCCTTACTTAATAAATTTAAGTAACGCATTCATTTTTTGGTTGACTTCATCCTAATAATCTGGATGGTTCTACGGTGTAAACAATAAGAAATTAGTTAAAAATAAAGGCTCTTCTCCATTTTTAGGTTGGGAAATCTCCCGATTTCCTCTAGATACCGACATTCCGCACCCAGTTTCTAAAAAAATCCTTATTTTTTTCTCCATATCATT
>CAZYLG010000264.1:0-1914 GCA_964648565.1 uncultured Thermoplasmatales archaeon | reverse complement strand
GTTTATCCTACACCTTTCGTCAAGGATAACATGAAACAATGCAATAATACGATTAAAGTGATCTGCGAATGATCGTAAGTAAATTCCTAAAGAACTGAAAAAACACTAAAGAGAGTGAAATAGCCAAAAAGGCAACATCCCGAGCGATAACCAACCACGCCTGAGACAACGCATCACCGCCAACATTTGCGATTTTTCCAGCATGATAAGAATCAAGGATAAGTAAATACAACGAAATAGCAACGATAAAAAACAAGACGATGTTAACGTAAAACGACCATCGATACCAAGTTTTTCTGCTTATTCTTCTAAATGACTGCTCATCCATAATCAACAACCAACTCCAGTCTAATACCCCTACATACAAACAACATTATTTGAACATTATGCTTACCATCAACAAATTCCAACTCATCCATAACTCAAAAAAAATCAGTAAGCTTAGTCTTTTTCACCTTATCACTCATAAACAATGAATCAATATTCTTTTCAACCAAATTAATCCGCTGATGTGCATACGACGGAATATGATACCGATCAGCAACTTCTTTTGAAATCTCCAAATACTTTTTCACTGATTTCTCATGAACGGTTAAACTAAGTTTTCCTTCACACTTCCGACATTTCCCATTCAACGGAATACGTCGATACGTAATATTACACTTAGGACAACGCACTGATTGCTTACTAAACGCCTTCAAATTACCCAAAATATCCGGAAGAAAATGCCGCTCAATCACTTTGTAAGCAACATCAGCTTCATCCACTGCCCTAATTTTTGCTGCAAGATTCAACTGCGCATTCATCTTATCCATCATCGAATTCAATGTTTTATACCGCGAAACCACTGGACCCGCAGAAACATCCCCCGTATCATGTGTAAACCCAAATTGCTCATATTGAAGTGGTGTTTTCAACCGATCACCAACAACATCCATCTTATCCTCCCAATTCTTCGGATGTTCATGTCGAGTTGTTGCTTCATAAAAATCAAGAGGATACCGAGATAAACAATCAACATTGTGCGCTTCCTTATCAACTTCAGATGGATCAAGACGAGTGGTAAGAATCAATGGTAAATCCATTTTTCCGCCACGTTTATCCGGAATATATTCATGTGAAAAATTAAGTAACGCATCCATGAGAAGCATTAATCCATCTTCGTCTCCATCGCAGCGAATTTGTATTAATTGATTATGCCAAAAGATAGCTTTATCCTCTAGTTTTTCACCTTCAACATCCAAACAATAGGTGTTATCATTTTTTACTGAAGTATGTTCGATTTCTGTGACAAAATCAAACGTATAATCAGAATAAGAAACTGCAGGATAATACTCCATTTCATATTTTATTAACCGTCTTGCTGAAGCAGGTTTTGAGGAAGTCATATCAGTGGCGCGTTTTCTCTTTTTCCTTGAAATAGGTTTAACAAAATTTGAAAATCTATATTTATCTTCACCCGTTAGAACAAGATGGCACAGTATATGTTTTACAGGTTTTTTCCCAAGTTCCTTATACCGTTCCAAAACCTTTTTTCCAGGTAACCGTTTTTTGGTTTTTAGAAAACGAGCGAAAATGTTTTCCCTCAAGAGCAAATTTGCAACTCCTTCAAGTAACGTCTGAGAAACAGAATAAAACGTTACTCGATCGGGATTTAAACTGATAGAACCATCACCATCGAAAAATGCAGAAATAAATTGTTTAACAGAGTCTTTATCCCCTTCAAAAATTAGGTTTGGTACCTTCTTACTATATGCTTTTGTACCTGCACCCCAAACTTTTGTAAATAATGTGTTTAATAGTTTTGATGAATACACAACTTTCGATTCATTTTCATAAGGTTTCAATAAAAATAGATCTTTCATTTTTGTTTTTAAATAATCTCTCAAATCTTTATCACACAATCTAAAAGAA
>CAZYLG010000263.1:0-1940 GCA_964648565.1 uncultured Thermoplasmatales archaeon | reverse complement strand
ATGATATGGAGAAAAAAATAAGGATTTTTTTAGAAACTGGGTGCGGAATGTCGGAGATATCGTTTATTTTCCATATATTTTGTAAGATTTTTTATAAAATTTTTATATGTATTGATAGTATAAATTATAAAATTAGAGGATAAAGAAAAAACCAAAAATGTTAGATTTATCAGAGAAACCAGCACCATCTACAACTTGAACAGTGATTTTATGAAAACCAAAGAGTGGGGTAGTAATCTGAAATTTATATGATGAAGAATTGATTGTTTCAGTAAGATCATCATCTATATAATAATTTATTTCTTCTATTTTATTGCTTTCTTCTACTGAAATTTCTATATCAATAAATCCAAAAACAATAAGATTGTCGATAGGTACTATTTTTGAACTATATAAATAAAAACCATTATCTGGATGAGAAATTGTAATTTTCGGCGGATTGTTATCAGCAATTACTTTTATTGATTTTGTTTCTAAATTATCCACGGATACCTGAATAAATAGTGGACCATTCTCAGGATTACATTGTATTAAACTTATATTCCAAATAGCTTGAGTTCCATCAAAACTGTTTGGTTCAACCATCATACTTTTTCCTAATTGATGAAGATCAGCCCATATTTCACTTTTGGAAATATGCTCCGCATGCTTTATGTCAACTTTAAGAACAAGATTTTCATTATTTGAAATATATTCCTTTTGTTTATTATCAGTATCAAAAAGTGTAATTTTGGAAATCTCAAACGGTGAATTATCATTGTCAATAGTAAAAATACCTGTTTTATCGCCGTCACCACGACCCTCTTCATTCATTACACTGATTTGAATGGAATAGTGTCCATCTGAAATATTATTACAATCCCAAAAATAAGATCCCGTGTTATCCAACGGCTCTTCACTGATCCGAGCCCAATCATCCGTATCTTGCTCTTTGAAATACAAAACCACTTCTAAATCCAAACCTTGGGGATCTGCAGCACTCCATTCGATGAGAATCGAAGAATTATAAACCATATCCGATTCAGGAGAAATAAGTTCAGCATCAGGAAATTCGCTTGCAGAAACATTCATACTGCTCAAACTAAAAAATAAACAAAATATAAGGATACTAAAAAAACTTAAAGAGATCATTGAGTAAATCGATTTTTTAGTGAAGTAACCATTGTTTTTATTTGATAACATTGATTTTTTCAATATTGAGGAAATCATACTCACTCATCACCACTCATCCATTCTGTTTATATTCTTTAAATGAGTTATTATACAGTCATTACCCGATCGGATTGAAAAAATGATTGTTTTTTTAAACCATGATTTAAGAGGATATCTTTTCCCAATCTGCAGTATTATTTCCAAATTGAACACGTAACACGGTATCATCCTGTAGCAAATTGTAAGTATACTCCGCAGGTTCATAATATTGAATATTTGGATCAAAGAAATATAATGTAGTCTCATCCACTGCATACTTCCAATACACAATTGATGAAGATCCATATTCACCAGTGGGAAGTTGTCCAGTGAACACTGATTTCAAGGTATTATTTTGATAAAATGTCCAATTACCTATTTGACTATTTCCGCTCCATTGCCATAGTCCAATCAATTTTTGTTTAACCTCCGTATTAGCACCAACAAACACGGTTTCATTCATGCTATCACTTACACCTTCTGAATTTGTTACTTTTAAGGAGATTATGTAACTTCCATTTGTTTGAAATGAATATGTAAGGCGTTTTTCATTACCAACTACTGTTTCATCAATATACCATGTATACTCAGTGATTTGTGATTCTTCACTAGATGATGTACTATTCAAGAAAACGGTTTCATTGCGTTGCGGCAAAGAAGGCTCAATAGTAAACGATGCAGTTGGTTGAGATGGAGTTGTACAACCAGAAAGAAAAGAAATTAATATCATTAGAGTTAACAAGTAAATT
>CAZYLG010000262.1:0-1951 GCA_964648565.1 uncultured Thermoplasmatales archaeon | reverse complement strand
TTTAATCATTAGAATACTGGACTTCCAATATTTTATTTGGAAATACCGAAGTAGCATCTAAAACATAATCATACAAATAATTATTATCATATTTGGCACTGATCACCCAAATATATTTTGGTAGCTCAATAGATAATATATTGATTTTATCAACAATATTTGAAGATAATAATTTCGTCTTATAATCATTTATCTGAAATAGGTTCAATTCGAAATCAAGGTTTTTTCTTCTATTTTGAATATCTCGGTATATTGCATATATTCTTGGAAAGGTTAACCTAAGTTTTGGATAGATGGGGATTAGTATTTTATCCAGTCTAACTAAACTATATCCATATTCTGTTGTCCATTCATTACTCCATTCTGTATAATTTGAGACTAGTGTAGTTTCAGTATAAGGTCCAATTGAATCGTCATGAACATAAAAACATGAGATATTATCCTCATCATCCAGTTTATAACCACTAATTACAACTGCATGATATGTATCGGCAGCACCGGATCTTTTAAGCGTTAAAGTGGCCAATAATGGTATATTACAATTAATATAAGCTTTGACAATCTCTTGAACAATATTTGGATCCGTTATAATTGTACCATCATCATCTTCATCTCTAAGGATAATTGGTTCAACATCCAATCCAACTAGTTTGTAATAGCTAATTACTTGTTGAAGGTTAAGACCGGATGAAGGAAAACTTCGAAATATTGATGTCGTTGTGACTGCATCTTTTGTTATTTCACTTGGTGATTTAATCGGAATATCAAATGAGTTATTTAAAGGAAACAATGAAGTCCAAATTGCCACTGTGGCACATGCACATACACGTTGATCTTGAGTCTGATATGGAATACCTTTAATATCCAAATCTATGCCATTAAGAGAAATATTATGTTGATATTTTAAGAAGTTATATTGTCTTTCATCATAATCCTTTTTTCTTGTTATATCAATAATGCTTCGACCAAAGATGTTTTTCCCATATTTATTCTTCAAAGGTTTTACTACGGTAAATCCAAGATAGTTACTATTAAAATGACTTGCATTGTTATTAATTAAACAATCATTATAATCCTCTTGTGTAAATACCTCTCCAGTAAAAAAATGATATCTTGTTGTTTTTCTTGGTATTTCTTCGAAGGATCTACAATGAAAATTTTGATAATCGATTAAATAGTCTTTATCAATATAATTTGGTTCTTTTATAACTGTAGTCGCACTAATTCCCTCAAATAGATTCAAAATATGATTTCCTTGTTGAGAATCAAAATTAGCATCAGAGGTTAGTTCGTGAAATGGCAATACTTGAATCATGTTTAACTATTGAATTGTCTAAAAAGAGATTGGATAGTAATATTTGTCACTTTTTTTTGGAAATTTTCTGCATTCTCTAGCACCGAGGGATTGATAGTCATCTCTGATAATTCATCCCCAACTGTATTTGCTTCTTCAAGTATTTTTTTGGGGATTTTCTCCTTTCTTTTGGCCATTTATTTCAACCACACAATTTAAATTATTACAATAGCATTATAATAAAAATCACTTAATAATCTTTCCTTTCTAACAACAAGTAAACCAATATCTCTAATAATATTAGTTAGTGGGTTCCTCACAAGCATCCTCCAGTGTGCCCTCTGATACTATAAACGTATGAATCCCTAATAATTTATAAACATTGTTATTTTTTCCATAGAGTTGTTCAATATTTTCGATAAATTTCTCTTAATGTATTTTTTATCTTCAAGTTTTTCAAAAACACGATGGGTATACTTTTTTTGAAAGTGATTGTAGTGTCCAACCTTCATTTGGTTGGTTCAATAATGATCTGATGATTCTTGTTGCGACTGGTGAAAATAATTGTTTTTGCTTTTTCTTTTCTACTTTTTTTGTTTTTTTACTTTCTTTTTCAATATGTATGTGGGGAAGGTCAATATAGATATTTCCAAGAAG
>CAZYLG010000261.1:0-1973 GCA_964648565.1 uncultured Thermoplasmatales archaeon | reverse complement strand
TATAAAACCAGGTTAATACTTGGAAATCATCAAAATATTTAAAAACAAATAAACAATCAAAAATATAAAAATTAAAAATCTTTAATTATTAGAGTGAACATATGCGTGATGATATGAAAGGAATTACAAATTACGAAATGAGAGAATATTTTGAAAACTTATCCAAAGATGTAAAGGATGTAAAATCCATGAAATCATCCTCGCCAGATACTGCGTTGTTTCTCATTGCTACCGTTACTGCGATTACTGCCACCTTGTTGTATGTATTGGAATCTCATCCAATATTATTGTTTTTTATCATTAGTGGATTAGCATCTATGGCTGTGGTTTTAATCAAAAAACAAATAGAACAAAAATCTAAACAATAATTCCATTTTTTTTCTTAATCTTGGAAAAATAAAAAAAAAGTTCCCAATACCCTTTTTTCGTATCATTCATTTCTTTTTAATGATGATGAACTCAACATATGCAAAAGATTTGATTTTGTCCTCAATAAGTCTTTCTTCAAATAGAATACATTTTTCTAAAGAAATATATTCTCCATGAGACCACTTCAAAGGTCGTTGATAATAGTGTTGTTGGGATTGATTCCATTTTGATGAAATGAACCTATCAGCTAAATTAGTATTTTTGATAGGATCATTATTTGTTCCCCTATGACCTGTTTTAGTAAGCATAAATTCATGCCAATCCTCAGCTGATCTCAATGTAGTATTCGCTGAAACTATCCATAAACGTTGAGTAACTGGAATGGTGATCTTTTCCTTTGATCCTGATGAAGAAATATGAATATAGTCTTGAGATATTTTAGCATTTAACTGTAGAGTATTCTCTGGAAACAAATGAACAGAGGATTGCTCGATCCAGTAACTATCAACTTCATAACACCATGATTTTATTGAAGACGCAACAGTTTGAATTTCAGAATTTGATTGCATTGGATTTTCATAAATAATAACATAACCGGCAAGCACAAAAAAAGCAGAAACAATGGCCAGGCCGATTTGAACGAAGCTAAGATCCATGATTCCTTGATTATCTTTAATGAATGCTGCCAACTGCAACTACCCCCTGGTCTTGACGATCTAATTGAAAAACTAGGGTATATCTACCTGGCCCGCAACTCAATGGTTTTTTATTTCCATCGCAGAATCCAATAGGGCTATGCAATAAGAAAAAATCTCCGTCGGTAAATTTGCATATGATCATACATTGAGAATCATATGAATATTGGATTGTGTTATTTGTTAAACTACTTGAATCAATCGTATTGCTTCCGAATATGACAACGTCAACAGATTCAGGGATAGTTATCTTAGTGGAAATCCTATTCTCTTCAGTTGAATAAGATGCCATGGTATATACTTGATCAATGATTGAATTAAGACTATTTTTCATCATCTCTTTATCATATGTTGATTGCATGATACCAGCTGAAACTGCAAATAATGATATAATGATTGTAGAAATAATGGTGAGAATTACAAGAGTCATTGGAACACTTATCACTCCGTGGTTTGAAGGAGTGAATGCCGACACCGACTCATTATCCGCTTTCATTTATATTTACATCCTTATAATTTAAATAACGCTTACTGGATATGCAAGTTTAGATATGAACTTGCATTCATCAGAATATTCGACCACAACACCGAGCAATGCTACTGATGCGGTTATCGATTTACCGATGTATCTTGTAGTAACCATCATCATAGGATTAATTGCGCTTGGAAGCATCCTTTCAATGATGGTTATTCCCCCTTTTTTCACAGCAACACCCGTAGTCATCATTGATCCTGTGGTAACCACCGTGAATGCATCAAATTCATCAATAACCTATTATGTGAAAGTAAACACACCAGATCATCAACCTATTCGAAATGCACATGTCATCATCAAAGAATCAACTACAATTGCAATTAATCCGTAACTCTGCCTGTATTAAGTAATATGAATATTTAATTTTTCATTGA
>CAZYLG010000260.1:0-2015 GCA_964648565.1 uncultured Thermoplasmatales archaeon | reverse complement strand
CAATGAACAACTCACCCAATCAATACAAGCAGTATTTAACTCATGGAACAACAAACGAGCCATAAAATACAGAGAAATCAATGATATAAAAGGACTTGAAGGAACAGCAGTCAACGTACAAACGATGGTCTTTGGAAACATGGGAAAAGATTCAGCTACTGGAGTTTGTTTTACAAGAAATCCGGCAACAGGAGAAAACATCTTTTACGGCGAATATTTAATCAATGCACAAGGAGAAGACGTGGTTGCAGGTATCCGCACACCATTACAAATAGAAACATTACAACAAAAAATGCCAGATTTATATGATCAACTTATATCCACATGCAAAAAACTTGAAATGCATTACAAAGACATGCAAGACCTTGAATTCACCATTCAAAACAAACAATTATACATGCTTCAAACACGAACCGGGAAACGAACCGCACAAGCAGCAATCAACATCGCAGTGGACATGGTTAATGAAGGTTTAATCACTAAAGAAGAAGCACTACTCAGAGTTAATCCAAAACAACTCAGTCAAATTCTACACAAACAATTAGATAAAAACACACAACACAACAATCAATATCTAACCAATGGTCTTCCTGCAAGTCCAGGTGCAGCGGTTGGAAAAATAGTTTTCAACAATGAAGCTGCCATTGAACAATCAAAAGATAATGAATCAGTGATTCTAGTTAGAAACGAAACCAGCCCAGAAGACATCATTGGCATGGAAGTTGCATCAGGAATTCTTACTGCAAAAGGAGGAATGACCAGTCATGCTGCAGTTGTTGCTCGAAGCATGGGAAAATGCTGTGTATCCGGATGCAAAGACATTAAAATCAATGAACAAAACCAAACAGTTACCATGGGATCAAAAACATTTACCCAGGGAGATTTTATCACTCTTGATGGTGCAACTGGAAACGTTTATAATGGTAAAATACCAACCGTATCACCAAAACTCAATGGAAACTTTTCAACTATTTTAACATGGGCAGATAACATACGAAAATTACGTGTACGAACAAATGCTGATACTCCTCGAGATGCAAAAAAAGCAATTGAATTTGGTGCCGAAGGAATCGGTCTTTGCAGAACAGAACATATGTTCTTTGAAGGAAACCGAATCAAAGCAGTACGACGCATGATCCTTGCTCATGACACAGAAAAAAGAAAAGAAGCATTAGCCACCTTAAAACCATACCAAAAAGAAGACTTCATCAATCTTTTTAAAATCATGAATGGTAAACCAATAACCATTCGCTTACTTGATCCCCCTCTTCATGAATTTTTACCAAAGGAAAAAGAGGAAATCGAAGCATTTGCCACTGAAATGAATATACCAGTTGAACAATTACAAAAAGAAATCGCACAATTACAAGAAGTCAATCCAATGCTTGGACACCGGGGATGCCGTATTGGTATTTCTCATCCGGAAATTCCGGAAATGCAAGCACAAGCTCTGTTTGAAGCAGCAAAGGAAGTTGCTGCAATGGGAATT
Source organism: uncultured Thermoplasmatales archaeon (assembly GCA_964648565.1). Lineage (GTDB taxonomy): Archaea > Thermoplasmatota > E2 > DHVEG-1 > DHVEG-1 > EX4572-165. The sequence goes on along the minus strand of CAZYLG010000260.1, from coordinate 526 downwards.
AAAGTACAACCAGAAATCATGATACCCTTAGTTGGTCACGTGGAAGAATTTTCTCATCAAAAAAAGATTATTACATCGGTTGCTAAACAAGTATTGAATGGTTCAAAAAACATTAACTATAAGATTGGAACCATGATTGAAGTCCCAAGAGCTGCTCTAAGAGCAGACACCATTGCACCTGAAGCTGAATTCTTTAGTTTTGGTACTAATGATCTTACTCAGATGACCTCGGGTTTCTCACGAGACGATGTAGGAAAATTCATACCAGAATACATATCTCAAGGATTGTTCAAATTCGATCCATTCCAAACATTAGATCAAACCGGTGTGGGCGAACTCATTAAACTATCTGTTGAAAAAGGAAAAGCAAGTCGATCTGATTTGAAACTTGGTATTTGCGGAGAGCAAGGCGGGGAACCAAAAAGTATCGAATTCTGTCATAATATCGGTCTTGATTATGTGAGTTGTTCCCCATATCAAATTCCTATTGCTCGCTTAGCAGCTGCTCATGCCGCATTAAAAACAC
>CAZYLG010000259.1:0-2028 GCA_964648565.1 uncultured Thermoplasmatales archaeon | reverse complement strand
AAAAAGAAAAAATAAAAAAGATTACTCGTTTTCTTCCTGAAATTCCGTCAAGAATTCAACAAGCGTTTCAACACCGTCCATACTCATTGCATTATAAATAGAGGCACGCATGCCACCAACCGATCGATGTCCTTTCAACCCAATCAAATTGTGTTTAGTAGCTTCAGCGACACACTTCTTCTCAAGGTCCTCTGATTCAAGATTAAAAGTTATATTCATCCATGATCGAGAATCTTTTTCAGCATGACCCTTATAAAAACCATCGGAATTATCAATGACATCATAGACCATCTTAGCTTTTTTCTTGTTTTGTTCTTCCATGGCTTTTAACCCACCAAAGTCTTTCAAGTACTCAAGACTTAATTTACACATGTAAATCGCCCAGCAGGGACCAGTGTTAAACAAGGAATCCTTTTTGGCATGTGTACTCCACTTTTGCATGGTAGGAGTGTTTTCATTAACTCTCTTAAGTAAATCCTTGCGAACAATGACAAGCGTTACTCCAGCTGGACCAATATTTTTTTGAGCACCAGCATAAATCACGCCAAATTTTTTAGGATCGATGACTTGATCCATAATATTTGAGGACATATCACAAACAAGTGGTACATCATCAGGCGTACTTGGCCACGTGTGAAATTCTGTTCCAACAATCGTATTATTTCCGGTGATATGAGCAAAAGCAGCTTTGTCACTAAATGAAATATCTTTTGGAATATATGAATAATTTTTATCTTCTGAACTAGCAACAACCTTAACATCACTATAGAATTTTCCTTCCTTGATTGCTTTAGAAGACCATCGTCCAGTATCAACATATTCAAACGGTTTGTTGTTCTGTTTAAGATTCAAAGGAGCCATATAAAACTGAGTAGAGGCACCACCTTGTAACCACATCACCTTATACTCATCAGAAAGGCCCATTAACTCATGGACCAGGTTCGTAGCTTTTTCATGGATCTCTGCATAATCCTTGGACCGATGAGACATTTCCATCACAGACATACCGGTTCCGTTGTAGTTCAAAAGATCTTTTTTCGCTTCTTTTAACGCAGGAAGTGGCAATGTAGCTGGACCTGCATAAAAATTAAACACACGATCAGTCATAGTTACTTACACCTCTTTTCTATCCTATAAATGGGGCATATCATCACTACAAATTTAAACCATTCGGCCAAAAAACTTGGTTTAGTGAATAAATCTAGACAGAAACAAATATTATTTCCAATTGATAAGTCAAGTATGCTAAAATCAAAAAAAGTGCTAAGAGAAATGTTTATAACAATAATTTTTATGCTAATTATGTTTAATCAACCAAGTTTTCATAGCAGTCAACAGGTAGAATAATGACAAATAAAAATAGTATTCCTCAAAAGATAAAATGGGAAGTTAATGTTCCAATATTTCGTAATCTTCTCATTTTAAAACAGCTTGGAATTGCAATTGGACTACCCTTTGGATTACTTATTATTGGATTAATCATCCTAACTAATGAGATACGATATTTGCTTTATTCATTACTTTTAATCGGACTGCTTTTTTTAATAACCTATATTACTATTATGCTATTGTATCGTGGAACATATGATGTTGGATTTGTTTTAGATAAGAAAGGAATTCGTTGTTACACTCAGAAAAAACAAGCAAGAAAGAACAGATTCATCAATGGTTTATCTATAATTCTTGGCATCTTTTTTAGAAAACCAGGTGTTGCTGGTGCTGGGATGCTTGCTCAATCAAGACAAGACATAAAAATAAATTGGCGGAATGTAAGAAAAGTAACATTTCAACCCAAGCAACAATTGATTCTTGTAAAAGGAAATTTCGCAGAAAATATTGCTGTTTTTTGCCAAAAAGAAAATTATGAACAGATAAAAACAATTATCAAACAACAAACCAATGTATAACCCGCCAACAAACTTTCCTGCATGAATTAAGAGAAAATCACTTGTTTTTATCATTTTGATAACATCTGTAAAGACTGCTGATAACAATCGTACAATAACTGCTTAATAAGCAAACAAACAA
>CAZYLG010000258.1:0-2046 GCA_964648565.1 uncultured Thermoplasmatales archaeon | reverse complement strand
TGTTGAAATTATTGATTATAATGCTGAACCATTTAATAAATCAGAATTAGAAAGAAAAGTCATTTCTAATGATTTGGTTGGAATAAGTGTTACTACTCAGTCACTGGAATTTACTTCAAATTTGATACAAACAATAAAAGAGATAAATCAGTATAAACCAATCATCCTTGGAGGACCTCATTGTATACTAAACAAAGAGAAAACATTACATGATTTTGATGTTGAAGTTAGTGTACTTGGTGAGGCAGAATATATAATCGATGATATTGTACAGGGAATATATAATGAGGAAAAATTATCAAACATTCCAAATATTGTGTATAGAAACGGAGAAAAGATTGTTGTAAATCCGGGAAATACTCAGATTAATAATTTGGATGATATTTCATTTCCTGCACGTCATCTTGTAGAAAAATATGATTATGGATATGTGAATGATGTAAAATTATTCAGAGGAAAAACAACTGCAATCTGTACCTCGAGAGGATGTCCGTATCAATGTAAATTTTGTTCTGTTGTATCCCTTTTTCCGGGATATTACCAACGATCCGCGGAAAATGTAATAGCAGAAATAAATGAAATTGTAAATGATGGATATAAGACAGTTATTATTGTTGATGATAATTTCATGGTTGATACAAAGAGATTAATTAAAATATTGGAGCATATAATCCAACATGATTTTGATCTTAATCTCATTGTAAATGGAGCACGGGTGGACTCAGGAGATGAAGAGATTTTTAAGTTAATGAAAAAAGCCGGAGTGAAATATATCAGTTTTGGTATTGAATCAGGTAATCAGGATGTTCTTGACTATTATAATAAAAAAATAACATTAAAACAAGTTGAGAAAACCGTTAAGCTATGTCATAAATTGGGATTTATTACTGCAGGGAATTTTATCTTTGGAGCTAAGATTGAAACAAAAAAGCATTTTGAAAATACCATAAAATTTGCAAAATCTTTACCCCTTGACGTGGCATCATTTCTTAGTTTAGGATATATTATTGGATCTCCATTATGGAAAGAAGAAGTTGAAAAAGGAACCATTTCTCCTACAGAAACAATGGTACTTGCAGATAACAGGCGAGGACTTGGAAATTTTTCTATAGATGAATTAGAAGCGTATTGTGTGAAAGCCAATAAACGATTTTACAAAAACATCCCATATTTTTATCGGCAAATTAAAGACATATTGATACGGGATGATTTATCGTATAAACTAGCAGGAATAAAGATGTTACTCAACTGATCATCATGCCGTATAAATTTTAGATTATAGATACGTAAATAGCTAAAAAATCCATTACGATTTTATAGAGTTGTTCTTCGAAACTATGTATTCAAGGCTTCCTGCAATCACCATCTCAAAAATAATAGCAATGATAAACGGAACACTAGCAAGTGGTGGAAGAATGGATGATGCAATCAATAATCCTAATCCATCATTTTTAAACGATGCAAAAAGAGCCAAGGGTATAACTATTCCCCGATCTTTTTTTCTTTTCTCTCCAATTACAAAAACGGCAAGTGCGGTACCAATCGTTCGTATCATAATCACTCCAGTTAAGAGAGCAAGTAAATAGATATCCTGAACAAGAGCCATTCGATTCAATCCAACAATTGAAACCATTACTAGGAAAAAACACACGTTGACAATCAATGAGGTTTGCTTTGAAGAAAATGATAGTTTACGAAGTAACCTTGAAAACATTAAGGGAAGCACGATGAATTCAATAACTGTTTCTATCATACTCCAAAACGCAACTTGTTCTCCAAGAAACACAAGGAAAAAAACTGGTGTTAACACTAAGGCAACAAGGTATAAAAACGAAAGAGAAACAATGGTTTGCTGCACGTTTCCACGAAGAATCTTAGTAACAGGAACCACAGCAACGGCCGGAGGCACTGCAGCCATGATTACAAACCCTTCCCATAATGGTGAAGAGAAAAAACTTCCGAAAAATAAGATCACAACAGGTAAAAGAATAAAATGAACGATGAATGAAAGTAGCATCATTTGTTTTGATGCTTGCTGGATTGTTT
>CAZYLG010000257.1:0-2052 GCA_964648565.1 uncultured Thermoplasmatales archaeon | reverse complement strand
TATGATGGCTGTTTTTACTGGTTTACTCTTTCAATATTTTAAGATGAAATCTAATGTAAACGAATAAGTATCTTGACACTAGGATTTGTGACCGGTGATTTCCTTATATTGCTTTTTGATTGCATAAATGAAAATACTTGCTATTAATCCAGTATAAACCCCCCAGTGAAACAGCTAAAATCAAATCCTTTTATGCGTATATGTTAGTACTATAGACCACTAAAAAATAGTATTGAAGAGATGCTGAAAAAACTAATTTCCCTTTCTCTAATCGGTCATTCATTCGTTACAATCATTATTTTCGTATCACAATTGCTTCTGGATATGTTTTTTTCAATCCTTTCTCCCATTCCTGATAATAGCGTTGCCCCACCTGAACATCAAATAACACAACGATTACTCGTTGGTTAAAATGCTGTGAATACCGCATGCATTTACTTGGAATGGAATCAAGGTCTCGTTGAGATGTTGGGCCTTTGATTTCAATTGCGATATTATTCACCACGATGTCCGGTCTTGAAGATCCACGTTGAATTTCAATTGCAGTATCTGGATATTTTGATTTTAACCAACTCGCTAAACTATCTTGATATAATATTTCTTGATAATACCTTCTAAGGGGCGAAAATTCACGAATTGCTTTTTCTAATTCTAGGAACCTATCCTCCCCGTTTTCGTGTATTTCCTCAGTTATTTGTTTCACTCGCCATTCACTTTTTTTCTGTTCGATGTCGCGGAGGATATCTCGAATGTTCACATGATTTCGTTTTGCAAACGCAGTAATGGTTTCTAAGTGTACATTATTTTTAATCCGTGAAACAAGTTCTTCCTTTGTACACTGATACTCTTTCCAATAGAATTCACCAGATCTTTGATTCTCCTTTAAAACGGATTTCTTTGTATCTACTCTTTGTTCAAAACAGATTCGTTTTAATTGACTCATCGTCATCCTTCGAAGCACATCATCTTTCCATCGTCGTATCTGTATTGCTTTTTTACTGGAAGCAGCGATTTTTTTCGCGCCTTTAACAATTCCTTTACTTGTGGTAATGGCAACCTTCTTGAGCAGACCTGTAAATCCTTTTTTTGATTGGGTGTTCTCAATAGGTGAATCACTGACATTATTCTTATGATGATCTTGTGATTCTGATATATGACTAGTTTTAGGGCTCTGATTATTCCTTGTTTCACGTTCAGATTGTTGATGTGTTCTGCATAAGGCTTTGTCAAACTTATCGATAGAATATAAAAACTCAGCTTTTGTAATGGTTTTCTTGCAAACAGAACAATAATAGCGCATGACACACCTCATCTTATTGTCTTCGTTTTTCTTGTCTTTTCATTTTCCCTAATGGATCAAAGGAGAGAAGATTAACCATTCGATTTCCAAGGCCATCTTTTGAAGTATGCATTTTCGTGATATGTGTTCTTAGACCTTTATTGCTTCTGAACCATTTTTCACAATATGGGCATTCTGGCACGATAAATCTCCCATAAATTCAAATGTTATGCACCATAAAAACATTCCGAAATTATTAAGAAAAAAATCACATCAATTTTTAGGAAACAATCAGAAACTGTTGGTTATGGTGGATTAGTAATAACTTTTGCACTTTTTTCAAAAGCCGATATGATGCATTATATGAAAAAAAATCGTTGAAATAAAATTAAAAAGATCACGGATAGTGTGATTCCAATTACTCCGATCATTCTTTTTTGTTTTTTTATTACTGCAATGATTCCTAGAAGAATGCTAAGAATTGGTAAAATAAATAATGCAACTAAGAAAAATGTTATTGCCCCTGATCCATTTGTTTCTGTCCATATGCCACTGAAGAAGATAAGAAATATCAAAAGATTAAGTCCCAGTATCAATATACTAAGAACTCCGGATTCATAAAAAAGGTCTTTTGTTACTCTTTTATTCATAAAAAAATTCATAATGATATTTGTTTTAAATGTTACGGTTATTTTTATCTAAATGATAACCGGAGAAGACTATTGCGCCCACCATGGGTTGTACCCCTTTAACAACAAATCAGCTCGTTCTAA
>CAZYLG010000256.1:0-2053 GCA_964648565.1 uncultured Thermoplasmatales archaeon | reverse complement strand
TGGTAAATGTGGTTTTTTGTGCATGTGTATTATTTTTGTGTAATTGTTTACACAATTAGTTTTTTTCTTTTGGTTTTTCTTCGAGAAACCGTGTTTTTTAGATTGCTTTTTTGTGTTATTTTTGCGTTATATATCAAAGATTTTTTTGAAAAATTATTGTTTTTGACATTTTGTCAGTTTGATTATTTTTTCGGCAATAGTTAAAAAGACCTAACGTGACAAAGAGTATCACGATGGAAGGAATAAAAAAAACTCTAAATCAAATAGCGAACAAAATAACTAACCATCCTCATATCTCAATTTTCTGTTTGCTTTTAATTTTAAGTATACTAATCAATAGCATCATGATTTCATTCATGGGCATCTCATCATTTGTTGATTCGTTTAACAATCCAACTGATTACATTTTTCTTCCCTCAGATCAATTAAAAGATAGTTCATCTCAAATAATGCATGGTGCAGCTATTGTTCAAAAGCAATCGCATCCGTTTTTTTCCATGAATCAAACTGAAACCATATGCATTCAAAATGCTCAAGGAACCTACACGATTCGATCACAAACAACTCGCTTTATTGATTCAAAAGATTCCAATCAAATTATTGGAAAAGTAATCACCGTAATTCCTGACACTCCCCTTTCAATGATTGCTTGTTTATGGTGGCAGCAATCCATTCAGATCATCAACACCATAGACTCATCATAATAATATAATACAAACTCGAAATCAATCAAAAAAAAGGTGAAAAAAAAGATGAATGAAATAAGTATGATCTTAGGTATCCTCAGTATCATACTCATACCCACGTTATTCTTCTTTTTGTTATATCGAGCATCAATCTATGTGTATTCTTCTTTGTTCATTTCATATAAAAAAGGATTAGTTCTTTCCTTTTTTTCAATATGTGCTACTTTTTTTCCAAGTTTGATACTACCCACATCAGATCATATCCCTCTTTTCACGATTGGATCCTGGCAGATCAGCATTCATCCCATTGGCCTAGTCTTTCCGGTTCTTATCAGCATGAGTTTATTGATTAAATCAAAACAACCTAACTGGTCCTTTCTTCTTCTCGGTCTTATCCCTGTTTCGTTCATGGCGTTTTTAATGACCACGCCTGTTCTTGAAAAAGGAATTGTTGCTCCGTTCCCATTATGGCTGTTTCCACCATTAATGGCTGCTGTTATAACTGTGTTAAACAAAGAAAGACTTAGTACTAGTCCTTGTTTGTATGCATTTACCCTTGGCGTGTTTGGTGTCATCCTTGGTGCAGACCTAGCTCATTTCCCAGAATTGTTATCATATCCTGTTTCTTCTTCGATGCATGCAATTATTGGTGGTGCATCCGGATTCGATCTCATTTTTTTATCCGGCATGATTTCTGTATTATTTGCCAAACTGTTTTTGTTTTTCATTGATACAAATACGGATGCTCAATTTTTGAAAAAAATCCAAATGAATATGTAAGTAGTTGTGCAGGCAATGATGCAATTAAATCAGTATTATGTAGGTACATGTGCAGGTGTATATGTTGATGCTTATTCAAGTGGGGATTTAGTATAAATAATAGTAGTTTCATACATTTACTAAAGCGGTGAGGGTTTGGGATGCACGAGCCGGATAATGGAAATGTTTCAGCAGATGTAAAACGCCCACTTGTTGTTCGGGCGCTTCGTAGGAGTAATGTCCGAAAGAAGATTGCGGAGTATCTTTTCGATATCAGTCCAAGTTATAGTTATACTTCCGAAATCGCGTATCATGTGAAAACAACACCAACCAATGTGATTGGTGCGATACGTGGGATGAAATCAAGATATCGAAAGGATGAGTCGTTAATTGGGCTTGATATCATTGAGGAGAGAAAAGGTGGATCCAACATTAAATTGTATGGGTTAACTCCTTATGGAAAGGAAATGCTTGAATCAATGTTAAAGGAAAGAAATAATCGTTAAAGATGGCTATACTATTCTGCCATCAATTTATTTTTATAGAAAAGTAGCAAGAAAGCCCCTTCGGGGCAAATTAACAACAGCTAAATAGCATCAACACTAACA
>CAZYLG010000255.1:0-2099 GCA_964648565.1 uncultured Thermoplasmatales archaeon | reverse complement strand
CAAAATACTCATTATTATTACTATTCCAATCAGAAAACCTTCCTTGATCATCATAAATATCAGCATAATAAAGTTCAGAGATATATCGTGGTTCATAGTAATCCGAAGGTTCGTTATTGTACACATAACGGATTGGCATTTTTCGAAAATCACCGACTAATAACACAAACTCTGTTTCCCAGTTTTCAATGCTTTCCTTAATGAAATACTTGATTTTTTCAGGATTATCTCGTCCTTTCCAATACATTTCATCATATACTTCAGAAAGAGTTACCAGTTTTGCAGGCAGTCCCATGTTTTCTTTGTGATCAATGAGTGGTTGAAGTTCATCACTGAATTCATCAGCAGTGATAACTAGTAATGGATAGGAATCATTGGTCATTGTTTCTGCTTGAAATAACGGAGTTATACCTGTGAAGACAAAAAGAATTATAACACTAACACTTAGCACTTTCAACATGGTTGATGATATCATGGTATTTTTCCCCTTTTATTACAATAATAATTATAGACTTGTCTCATATTAAGTTTTTTATGAATGGTAAATGATAAAAAATTAATGATTCTAAAAAAAGAACGGATGTCTTATGGATATCCACCGATTTTTAAACTTGGATCACCGAGAAGTACCCATTGTTGGACGGTTTTTGCATCGATTGAATAATCCCAAGCAGCAGGAGTATTCCAATCAATAGGATACTCATCCAAATACATGGTTAACGTATTCATCCAGGCATCACCAAGATATTCACTCTTATTCACACCAATCTGATAAAAAAACGATGGTTCTAAATAATCGCCTGCACCACTAAAAGAATCCTTATCCTCTTTGGTCATTCCTAACCCCGAACAACCAAGGGTTGCAACACTACCACCATTAATTGTTCTCGTTAGCTTCCACCCCCAACATTCCGGAACCCAAGTAAAATAGTAGAATGGATCTTCATAGATCTTTTGAAAATGCACATCGAATTGTAAATTATGACAACCACCAACTACCACAATCGGATACTCATCCTTGTTACGAAGTAATGACATAGTGATAAGTGATAATCCTTTGATCCATGTGGATCCATCTCCTGGTGGATGTGTACTCCAACGGAAGGGATTAGCATGCCCATCAAAATACACAAATCCAAGACCATCATTAAATGCTGAAATGATATCTTTTACTCCAGTTAATGTTCCATCACTAGTCCATAAATGTGATTGATCATAATCAGTCATGTTCTCAAGCACATGCATAGTGTTTTCCTCACCTTCATTTGTGGGCATATCTGGATAGGTATCTCCAGCGCATACGAGAAGATTATCTGCCCAATCAGAATCATATGCCGTGGTTTCATATGTTATAATTTTATCAACTAACAATTCTACTTCAACATTATTTCGACAGGCCAATCGGCCCACCGCAACATCAGGATATAAATCAATAGGTTGGTCTTCAGCCTTAGTAGAAACTCCATCATCATACCATTCACCAAAAACCGCATCATTATCCGTATCCCAAGTTGAAAAAGATCCGTCCGCATTGTATATGTCTGCATAGTAAAGTTCAGAAATGAATCGAGGTTCATTGAATCCTTGTAATACATCTTGATTGTAGACATATCTTATTGGCATTTTTCGAAAATCACCAACGAGTAAAACATATTCAATACCCCAAGTTTCAATGCTTTCCTTAATAAAATACTTGATTTTTTCAGGATTATCTCGACCATGCCAGAACATGTTATCGTATACTTCTGAAAGTGTAACAAGTTTAGTTTTCATGTTCATATCGTTCTTGTGGGAGATGAGCGGTTGAAGTGATTCTGTGAATTCGTCAGCTGTAATGATAAGTAAATTGTAATCGTAGGTAGTTGTGAAAATGGGTTTAGCTGAAAAATCATTATGTATTGAGAGGAGGGGAGTAAGGATAAATAAAGAAATGCTTAGGATTGCAATTATTTTATTTGTTTGTATTATCATTTTGTTCCACTATTTATTATGTTTTAAGTTGTTTATAATATTTTGTTGTTTTAATATTAAATCTTTTTACTAATGGTTTGGTGGTTTGGTTTTTTTTAGAATTGAGCATCATTTGTACAATAAGGTTT
>CAZYLG010000254.1:0-2106 GCA_964648565.1 uncultured Thermoplasmatales archaeon | reverse complement strand
AGGTAGCTGAATCATATAAGATGTGGGTTTTGCTCACTTCTCTTTTTCTTTTCAATTCTGTTTACAAAAACACATAAATAAAAGAAAACAACCGTTATAAAAGACACTATAACCTAATCCTTCAACCAGTACAACTAAAAAACAGACAGTAAAGAAAAAAATCTTACAACAACAATGAAAAAAAATATATGTAGATTAACCAACCCACATCAACCTTAATTCCTCTCTTTTTTCTCAATGACCATTTTCTTCCAAACAAAAGAAATCAAAGCAGTCGCTGCAAGACTACCCAATAACAACAAAATAGGAGTAACAATCGTTTCAAGCAACTGATAATCAAACAAAAAAATCAACCCAAAGAACAGAAGCATTAACCCCGTCTCAAGCTTCATCACCTGACCATGCCACTCCGTAAGCTTACGTTTCCCAAGGGTGATAACGAAAATAAAAACAATAATGATCAATGGAATCACATACACAACATTATAAAACAAAATAAACGAATAATACTCAACCGTTGAAAGATCATTAAGTGCCAGCTGCCGGGTGAAGACCAAGGGAAGACCTAGCGTACATAACAACTCGTAAAAATTAACGGTACCAGCAAGCACAATAGTTCCAATCATCACCGCCGTGATCTTCGGATGCTTCACCAGCTGACGCATCTGTTTATACAACTTCGGTTTCTTTTCATCAGGAATACTTAACGATGCACCTTTTTTAAAGAAGAAAAAATCCTTAATGTTAATAATACCAAGAGAGAGTGCAAGAAGCCCAGCTACCATAGTGATACCCGTGACATAGGCCTTAGTCAAAATAAAGGTTTCAAACAAAATAAACATAAACAGCATATACAACAGACCTGAGAAAAAAATGAACACACCACCGATCAACAGCATCCGTTTCCGCGATCGAGCAAACAACAACAGATTCAACAGGAAAATCAAAATAAAAAAAGCACATGGATTGAAACTATCAAGGCCACCAAGCACAATGGTGAGCAAGGGTAGAGACCATCCAGAGATATTCACCTCACCAAGAGGAGTAGAAATGATATTTTTATCCTTTCTCGGAGGCGGTGTGATATTTCCATATAAATAGGCATCGATGACCTTATTTAGATACTCAACAGTGATTTCAAACTCAAGTATAGGATCAGTTTCATTGGTCTCATTGGATATAATAATAAAGGGATAGGGCTCATCATAATCATTGTACTCATCAAAATAGGTATCATTCACCGCAATGTCCTTGATTAATACCGACAGGTTCTCACCATATCGAGAAGTGTTCTGAATGTAATTGGTTTCAATGACTTCAAGAACCCGCATACATTCCCCACAGTTACTTGAATAATAAAACTCCATAGTCACTGTGGACTGCTGAGCTATTCCAATGGTGGACATCAGAAGCAGAACAATCAAGGAAATGAATATGAACTGAGGAAATCTGCTTTGTTTTCTCATATGCTGACTCCAGGCAATAGATGTTTTGGATAAAAACTTATCCGTTTTTCAACAACTCAAAGAGATAACAATTGTTAAGTCTTTTTATAGCTATCTATTATTTTTTTAGATAATTATATAAATATATTATGTTTTTTTTATCATCTCTGAAATAGAAAAGAAAAGCTAATCAAAGAAAAAGGAATCATATTCATAGGAATTTATAAGAACATGAACTGAAATACACGTGTTAACAACTCACAAAGAAGGTTTTTCAATAATGGAACATAAAGCAAATCCACAATGTGCACTCACCAGTGTCATTGAAAATGAATTAGATATTTTGAAAAGACATATACATGTTCTAGAAACTCTTCAAGAACATCAACCCATGGGCATCATCAAACTATCAGAAATAACAGGTTATCCCCAGCACATGGTCAGATACTCACTACACATCCTCGAACAAGAAGGACTCATCGAACCATCATCACGAGGTGCGGTGACCACCAATAAAAAGGACCAGATAATGATCGAACTCGGCAAAGCACTTCAAAGCATTGCACATACCTCCAGCTCTCTTCTCCAAAAAGTACAATAACCCCTATCATATTTACAGGCAAAACCATCGCCGCGGTAACTCAGTTGGGAGAGTGCACGG
>CAZYLG010000253.1:0-2151 GCA_964648565.1 uncultured Thermoplasmatales archaeon | reverse complement strand
GTTTTTGTTAGGATGTATTATTTTGAACTGGATAGTATTTTTTATCTTCACAGATATTGAATAGAAAAAAAATTGATATATTAAGCATTTTAAGAGGTTGATGAAACTATTAAGGAATTATATTGAAGAACAGAAAAAGCAATTCATCCACCCAATGAATTAAGGTGGTCTTCTTGCTAAAAGGTGATAAATTTTTTTACATTTTTTATTGATCAACTTGCTTAATGATTTCATTAGCAATATAATCAATGATTAGTACATTCATTCGTGGCTTTGAAAAAAAACCATTGAATGAACCTTGAATTGAAATATCTCCAATGTTAAGTAATTGCTTTCCATCACTTGAATTAAAAACGACTGCAGGATGATCATACATTGATTCTGCTGTTTTAAAACCCATAAAATAGTTAGTATTTCCCACATCTGAAAAATAATAAAAAATATTATATTCACAAGTTGATGACCAGGGATAATACTGGTTTAATTTTTCAGTGACATGGATTCCTAAAAAAGAAGTATTCTTAGAATTATTTGTCTCATTTAGCACCATCATTTGCTTAGTTGATGTAAGATGAGTGGCCAAGTTTTCCAAAAGTATTGATCGAAGTTGTTCAGCATACAAACTCGTGTTATCAATGTAAATGTAGAGTGTTTCTTGTAAATCTCCAGTAGAATTATTGATTTTGAATCCTTCGATGTTGCTATGTGTATTCCATGCTGCATTCAAAATTCCTATGTTTACAAAGAAAAGTGATGATACTAAAACAATACCAATACACATGGATACTATTAAGAGCTTCAACCAATGTTTTTGAATGAATGAATCTTTATTTTGCTGCATAACAGTTCACCTTTTTACTATTTTTTAGATGGTTAAGGGAGCAGATTTTTCTTCTTCAAAAAAGGTATTCTTTTTTTTCTATTAAGTAGTAATCGAACTTGTTTGGAATTTCCCAAACAAAAAAATATGATGTTGTTGAATCTAAAAAAAATAAAAAATGAGGAAGAAATGAGATGGTTATTACTCGATTTCTTCTAGAATGTTTACCACGAAGTCATAGAATTTATCAACTGTACTAATGGTTACTTGTTCTTCTGGTGAATGAGGATATTTGATAGTTGGTCCAATTGAAATCATATCCATTCCACCAAATTTTTCACCAATAATGCCACATTCTAATCCTGCATGAATTGCTTCAACAACTGGTTCTTCTCCATATTTCTTTTTATACAAATCTTTGCCGAGTTGCAATACCTTTGAATCTAGATCTGGTTTCCAACCAGGATAAGGTTCTTCTTCCTCAACAGATCCACCAGCAAGTAAAACAATTGCATGAATATGATTACGAAGATCCTCTAATGCTGACATAATTGAACTTCGAGAACTCAACAAGATATGAGCATGATCCTTTTCAAGTGTTACTTTTGCTAAATTCGTTGAAGTTTCCACAAGCCCGTCAATATCATAACTCATTTTCTCAACGCCATGTGGCAGGCTCTGAAGAATGTTCAACAGTCTATTTTTCGAATCAGTTGATACCATTTGAGATGGCGCATCTGCGTTATCTAAAGAAAATGAAAACTTTGGATCGATAGGTTTGTATTCTTTTGCAATGAAATCAGCTTCTTCTTTCATTACTTTTTCAACTGCCGATTTATCCTTTACTCCAATGATTGCATGGGCTTCACGAGGAATCGCGTTATGTTTATCTCCACCAGTAATATCCGAAATGAGTATTCCACTTGTCGTATTATCTGCTTTCCAAAGAATACGAGCAAGAAGTTTCACGGCATTACCTCTTTGTTCGTTAGCATCTACACCAGAATGGCCACCACGAAGACCACTAACATCTGCTTTCATCCAAGTAACAGAATCATCTGCTTTTTCCATGGAAACTGGAAGGGAAATTTCTGAGTTGCCGCCACCAGCACACCCAACGGTGATGACACCCCAATCTTCACTATCAAGATTAAGCAATGTTTTACCTTCAAGCATATCACTAGACAATGCAAATGCTCCAGTAAGACCTGTTTCCTCATCAACAGTAAACAATGCTTCAACTGAACCAATAGTTAATGATTCATCTTCTAAGATCGCAAGTGCAGTTGCTACACCAATACCATCATCAGCACCAAGTGTTGTTCCTTTAG
>CAZYLG010000252.1:0-2160 GCA_964648565.1 uncultured Thermoplasmatales archaeon | reverse complement strand
TGGATGCACTCATCCACTTTAATTTCTATCTAATGGAATTATGAATCAGGCCCTAAAAGAATTAGATAGTTTTCTTCCTTTATTTTCCTAGAAACCTAAAGGGCTCGGCGTTTTTGTTCAGTTTTTTGGCACCATACCGTTGAATATACTGTTCTATTTGCTTAATTTGCAATTTATTTAGTCCTGTTCGTTTTAACATCAGTTTATCGTTTGCATCATAGATGCAAACGGTTCCATCATCAGGACAAGAAACAGATTTGAACAGTTGACCGTTTTGCAGCCAGATCCATATGTTTGTTTTTTTGTTTTCCATGTATGGCCCCCAATAAATTTTTTATTACTATTATTTTTATTGTACAAAGTATATAAATATTTCTTTTTTGATTCCTAAAAGCTTATAAGGGTGAACTGCTGCCTGCCTCAAATTACTCAAAAAATCAGACCATAACATCTAAAAACTCAAATGTAATATAAACAATGAAATAATATAATTTCTAAGGATGGGACCAACCATGATGGAAGAAATCTTCTCAAAAGAAACAGATTGTGTTCAACGAGTCACCACAGGAATATCAAACCTTGACAGTCTTGTTCAAGGTGGATTTCCAAAACAATCAATAACCTTAATCTCCGGATCACCGGGAGCAGGAAAAAGTATCTTTTGTTTCCATTTCCTCTATGAAGGAGTGAAAAACAATGAAAAAGTCCTTTACTTAACATTAGATAAACAAGAAGAAGGACTTATTTTCCAGGCGAAAAACTTAGGGTTTAATTTCAAAGATGCAATTGAACAAGGATCTGCAAAATTCCGTTATTTAGACATCAATCAAAAGCTTATTTACGAAAGCATGAGCGAAGAAATTTTAAATGGAGAATACGATCGAATTGTGCTTGATTCAATCACTCCTCTTTCTGAAATGCCTATGTACATCAGAAATCCAGATTATACACCACCCAATTATAGTATCGTCAACGCAAAAAAAGCATCATCTTCTCATACCCCACAACGCCGACACCTGCGTTACATCATGAACGCATTAGAAACATCTGGAGCAACATCAGTAGTAACCTCAGAACTACAACTTGGTTCAACATCACTTTCAAGAGATGGCATCTCTGAATTCCTTGCTGATGGAGTCATCACACTTAGTTACGATACTACTATGGATAGAAGAAAACTTTCAATTGTCAAAATGAGAAACACCAAACACAGTTTAAAACCTCAAAACATGGCTATAACTGATAATGGAATAACGCTTCAATAAAAAAATAATTCTTATGTCACTAATTCCATATAGACCACCAAAAACCCTTCGATTACTATTCATTGTTCATTATGCTCCATTACTTCTCATCATCATGATCGGACCATTAACTGCTCTTTTTAATATTTGGCAACTTCCCTTACCACAATGGCCAACAATTATCACGGGAAGCATCATCTTTTTATCTGGAACCTTTCTTTATTTCAAATGGGAAATATTCTGGCATAAAACATTTCATGGGCAACTCGTCACCACAGGCATCTGCTCCACTATTCGACACCCACACTATACCTCACTTCTCATCATCGGCTATGGTCTAGCACTGTTTTTTTACTCAATCGCAGCACTCCTTCTAGCTACCATTGCCATTCCAATAATGATCATTAGCATCATTGATGAAGAACATCTTCTCATCAAACAATTTGGATCAGATTATAAAGAATACATGAAAAAAACACCATGGCGACTTATTCCAAAAGTGTTTTAGAAAAGAATATGTAATGTGCAGTAGCAATATTACAATGTTTGATCTGTTTCATACGCAGAACGAATCATATCTTTTTCCTTTCATTTAGTATCACAATTAACAAAAACCAGAATCTTTTTAATAAGCAAATATTTCTATTTAAATTATATATATATTATATTTGTATACTTTCATATACCATTATAAGAACCTACCTTGAGAAGCAAAATTTATACTATACATCATTTCCCTTTAACCAAACATTTTATCTTAAAAATAGGAAATATGTTTTAAAGAATCAACATCAATAAAGAACAAAATTGAACTATTTCTAGAAAAAATCAATCTTCAAGATGAAAATCAAACAATTACAAGGACAACATTTAAATACCATTTTTAGCATCCGTAGATTCCTCGTTTATACCAGAC
>CAZYLG010000251.1:0-2161 GCA_964648565.1 uncultured Thermoplasmatales archaeon | reverse complement strand
GGGGTACGGGATGGCTGGTGGAAGATCTGTGCAACCTGCTGCATCCTCAGATTTCTGAATAATAATATCTAAAATACCATTTTTATATGTGATCATCGTTGTTTTTGGTTTCACATCACTAGGTAATTTAATCGTCTTTTGATACTTGCGTGCAGGATGATTTACAGTTAGCTTGAGGCTGTTTTGTTTAACATCCAAATTAATATCCTCTTTTTTAACACCTGGAATTTCTATAGTAACGGCAACATCTTTTCTGTTTTCAATGATATCTGCTATTGGTTCTCTTTCCTCATGTAACCCGATTTTTCCTTTCGAAATGTTGCTTGGATCATTACCAAATTCTTCGACTTTTGGTTTACCTTTTTCGTCAGTATGCAAATTGAATCCTCTAATATAGGTTTCATCAGGTTCCATATCTAATTTTGCCATTTCACGTATCGCTTTTTCCATAAGTTGCTCTATAATATTAAAAATTCTACTCAGTTCTTCTTCATTTTCAAAAAAGTCGAATGGAGATTTTTTTGAATTATGATTATTATGATTATTTTCAACACTCATATTATCCCATATCTAAAAAAAATAACTGATATTATTTATTTAGTCATAACTTAAAATAAAATGTAAAACAAATCAAAATTATGTGAATTTATTACTATCATTTATATACTGGTTCATATTGTTTCCAAGACCCTGTTGAACAATTCCAAAGTGTTAAATCCATAGTATTTGTAATTTGATCGTTTGGTGCTTCAGCTACCAAAATTCCTTGATTCCCCATATCTTTATACTTTCTGGAAGAAAAAATGGTTAAACACTTGGCATTGTAAAGCGAAATACCATTAGTAAAATAATCATGTCCTCTAACATGCACATTAGCATTGATTTTGTTTAAAAAATTTATTAATTCATTTTGGGAAAATGGTTTTCCAATTGCCCTATACGTAGGAGATTCAACAGGATCACTCCAAGTAATCTCAAGAACAGACTCCTCTTCGTTTTTATCTATATTATGCAATTTTTGAAGATCGCCGTTTTTGATAATTCCCGCATGGGAAGCAAAAATTGAGTTGTTAGCAAGAGTCATCAGTGGAAGTTCAGAAAACACTTCTTCAAAGACGTTATGTATTCTTTCAGAACCATATCTTTCAATTAATTCTTTTTTGAATTCATAAGGATGACAGGTGATTAAATAGTTACCTTCATGGTTTCCTCTCAACAAAAATATGTGCTTCGGATGCATTACTTTAAGAGCGAGTAAATAAAGAATATTATATATGGAGCCCCATTCTTGTGGTTCTCTATCAATGTAGTCTCCTAAAAATACTAGATGATCTAACGAAGAAAAATTATTGATAATTTTTTTTGTGGTATTAAAATCTCCATGAGTATCTCCTATAAACCCAATATTTCCAGTTATTTCTAATAATGCTGTTTCTTTTTTAAAAATAGTTTTTGCTTTAGTTAACAATTCTTTTATTTGATCTAAAGTTAATTGTTCAACCAAATCAGGATTATCTTGAATGTCATTGAGAAAAGATTCCATTTGCATATATACCATTTTTTAATCAAATCGATTATTAAACACAAGATTCAAGAGGAAATATAAAATAATCTTAGAATAGAAAATAACTGGTTTTTCTACTATCATACTATGTTTCCCAAAAGTTTTGAATGTCATTAGGAAGTTGTGCTTTAATATCAGTAATTTCTCCCTTGGTAATTTTTTTGTTAAGAAAATCTAAAACTTTTTGAGCAGTTTCATTAGGTTTGATATCTGGATTGTTTCCTAGATGAGAATGAACTCGACTGACAAATGCAGATTTATCTAAATCAATTGGGGTATTTGATGGATTCCAATTAGTATAATATGTTCCTCGTAAGATTAATGGAAGTTGAGATCCAAAGTCTGTTGCTTCCTCAATAGTTAACATGTCTCTAATTATTTGAAGTGTACCGCTAAGTGCGACATAAGATGTTTGTTTATCATCCCACTCTAATTCATTATTAAGTTCGTTAATCCATCTGTTTGTTTTATGAATGCTGTTCTCTAAATTTTTTATTGTTTGAACCATATTTTTTACCTCAATATATGTTCTGTTCACGGGATTATAATAAAATAACTTAAAGTTAGCTTGATTGTAGATGTATTACATCTAAAAAA
>CAZYLG010000250.1:0-2180 GCA_964648565.1 uncultured Thermoplasmatales archaeon | reverse complement strand
AGATTTGTGGTGAATCTGAAGATGGGAATGCAGCGCGAAATGATATTGTGATTGAGGCTGAAGCGCATGGATTGGAGTCTAAAAAGGTAGAAGAAGCACTTGATCGATTGAAACGGAATGGACAAATTTATGAACCGGTTCATGGAAAATATAAGTTGACCACTGAATATTAAAAAAAAGAATAAGGATGGAAACCATTTTTTTTTATGGTTTCTTTTTTTTTATAATTTTGGTGATGAAAGATTATTCAATGCTTTTTTTGCTTGATCTTTATGTTCTTCACCGATTTCTTCAACAACGTAATCAAGGAATGTGTTTTTGATATCATTCCAGTTTAAGGTGGTGACACCGAAATCAAATTTTTTATTTCCATGTGTTGCTTTATACACACTTGGTGCCATTTGTTTTTGATCATGGTTGTCCATATGCATTAAATAATTTGCTTTTAATGGTTTTTTTTCATAAAGATAGACTTCAAATTTCCGGTTGAAATATTTAAAATCATTATCACGGTCATGATACCGGTATTCGAACGCATATTTTTTATTAATTGGAATCTTTCCTTTATCCATCGTGCATCCTCCTTATTGTTTGTTAATCAGTAAAAGACATATAAATCTTTTTAATTTTTTATTTTTATTAAAAAAAGAGATTGAAATTAAAAAAATAAAAAAAGGAAAAACAATCTTGTTTCGGATTGTTTTTTTTAGTCTGCATAATACTGTGCTGGGAATGGTTCTGGTTTTAATCCCTTCCGTTCTCGAATCTGAGTAACAATATCATTTTGTAGATTTCGTGGAAGTTTTTCAAACCCAATGTTTTCCGTGTTCCACAACACTCGTCCACCGGTAGCTGAGCGAATAGCTGAAGCAAAACCAAACATTTCAGCAACAGGTGCTTTTGCATCAATGTTAACCATATCTTTTTCTGTGGTCATATCTCGAACTGTTGCACGTCGTTGATTAAGTTCTCTAGATGCATCTCCCATCAAATCCTGTGGGGTACTAATGAACACTTTTTGCATTGGTTCAAGTAAAACTGGATCTGAAATGGTGATAGATCCATAAATCGCATTACGAACTGCTGGAATAACTTGAGCTGGACCACGGTGAATTGCATCCTCATGTAATTTTGCATCAACAAGTTTGATGAGCATTCCCTGGCATGGTTCAGAAGCAACAGGTCCACTTTTCATCACTTCCTTAAATCCTTCGATGATTAACTCATGGATTTCAGAAAGATACTGAATACCTTTTGTTACATCCAAAAGCAAGTTGTTTCCTTGAATGGCGATTGCACCTTTTGCTTGATCTTTTTCCATGCCGAGTTCTTGTAATTGTTTAATAACATCTTTTTTGTATTTCTTGACATTATCTGGAATCTCATTTTCATATAATGCTTTCATAATTTTTGGATCTAATGGTTCAACTTCAATGTAAAACCGGTTATGTTTATTCGGTGATTTCCCTTCAAACTTCTGCGGTGAATTCTTGGCAACTGATTCACGATAAACCACAATTGGTTCAGAAGTAATAATGTCCACACCATACTCGTTTCTAATCCGGTATTCTGTGATTTCAAGGTGAAGTTCACCCATACCACTCATCAAATTTTCACCAGTTTCCTGATTAATATTAACCACGATACTAGGATCAGCTTTAGAAACCGTTCTCAAAACCTCAATGAGTTTTGGTAAATCCTTGGTATGCTTTGCTTCCACCGCAACAGTGACCACTGGTTCGGAAACATGAACAATTCGTTCAAATGGTTCAGCATCCGGGTCATCTACAACAGTACACCCTGCAATAGCATCTCGAATACCAGTAACTGCAACAATATTTCCTGCACTCACATTTTCAATTGGAATCCGGTCAGCACCAACCATTAAATTCACTTGTTGAATCCGGTTAACCTTTGACATACCAGCAACATACACTTGTCTACCCCGTTCAACATTACCACTATAAATTCGACCTACTGCAACTTCACCAGCATGAGGATCCATCACAATCTTAGTAATCATTAATGCAAGAGGCCCATGTTCATCAGTACTCATCATACCTTTTCCAAGTTTGGATTCTTCATCTCCACGCCAAATATTTGGAATACGATATTTTTGTGCAATTTTTGGAGATGGCAAATGATCAACCACCATATCAAGTAACACTTCATGAATTGGT
>CAZYLG010000249.1:0-2184 GCA_964648565.1 uncultured Thermoplasmatales archaeon | reverse complement strand
CTATTGATGGAAATGAATTCTCAGCAACGTTTAATTTGAATGCTGCAAATGAAAGTATAACTAAAATTGGAGCGCAATCATTTTTCATGGATTTCTCATTGACTTCTTCTAAAGTTTACATGGATGCTGCTCCAGATTCATTTTTGTTCATGGCTGAAATAACTGCTCCATCAACAGCTAACACGGGTGAAGAGGTGGAATTTACAGGTGCAACCTATAATTTAGCTGATCTTTTTGGTATGGGTGTAACTGAAACTAATTACACCTATGAATGGGATTTTGATGATGGTTCAAGTGGTTCTGGTGAGACCGTTACTCACTCGTATCAATATCCTGGTTCTTATACCGTGGAATTAAGCGTGACTGATTCTGAAGGGACTGAAACCTCAACGACTACAACAGTTACGGTGAGTGAAGGAACATCTTCGAACGGTGATCCTAGCGGTAATGGTGGAGATGGTGATTCAACTAATGATGGGGAGTCTGGTAACACACTTATGATTTTTATTGCTATTATTGGAATAATCGTAGTGATTGGTGTTGTTGCGTTAGTGGTAGTTATCCGTCGATAACATTTTTCTCTCTCTTTTTTCCTTTTTTTAGAGTTATCTTTTTAACACTATGGTTTATTGAGGGTGTAGATTAGAGGAATGAGTATGGTTGATAAGGATACAGATTTTGAATATAAAAAGAAATCATCATGGGATATTTTTTCTGATGAACAAATTGATTCTGCATTTGATTTTTGTAAAGGTTATATTTCATTTTTATCAAAGGTGAAAACAGAAAGAGAAGCAGTGAGAGAAATAAAAAGAATCGTTGACTCAAAACAAAAACAATTATTTTTAAATAAGCATGCTGGAGCAGCAGTAGTGGTTAAAGGATCTCGCCCTATTTCTGAAGGAGTTCGATTGATTATTTCTCATATGGATTCTCCTCGTTTGGATTTAAAACAAGTTCCCTTGTTTGAGGATGGGGATTGTAACTTAGCATTGCTTGAAACGCATTATTATGGTGGTATCAAAAAGTTTCAATGGTTAACCATTCCGCTTGCGTTACATGGAGTTTTTGTAAAGCAGGATGGTTCAAAGATAGATCTTACTATTGGGGAAAAACCTGGTGATCCAGTATTTTGTGTTCCAGATTTATTACCTCATCTTTCCCACGAGGTTCAAGATAATAAAAAACTTCGTGATGCAATTCAAGGTGAAAGCTTGGATATTGTTATTGGTAACCGACCGTTTAAGAATAATGATGAGGATGATGAAAAGAATGGTGGCAATAATAAACTTAAGAAGATGGTGTTGCAAAAATTACATGATGAGTATGGTCTTGTAGAGGAGGATTTTGTATCTGCTGATATTGAGGCGGTTCCTGCGTATCAACCAAAAGAGATTGGTTTTGATCGTGCACTCATTGGAGGATATGGACAGGATGACCGGGTTTGTGTGTATACTTCTCTTCAAGCAATCTTGGATATAGAAAACCCCGTATATACTTCGATAGCATTGTTTGTTGATAAAGAAGAAATTGGCAGTGAAGGAAATACTTCGGCACAAGCAATGGCTTTTTTACGATCAATTTTAAAACAGGTGGATTCGACTGCGGATGTTGATGCAGTGATGATGAATTCTCAAGTGATTTCTGCTGATGTGGATGCAGCAGTTACTCCTAATTATAAACAAGTGTTTGAATTGAAGAATGCTTCATCTCTTGGTAATGGAGTAGGTATGTCAAAGTATACTGGTCATGGTGGGAAGTATAGTGCCAATGATGCACCTGCTGAATATGTTGGTGAGATTCGGTCGATGCTTAATTCACAGAATATTCCGTGGCAAACTGGGGAACTTGGAAAAGTGGATAAAGGTGGTGGAGGTACTGTTGCAAAGTATTTTTCACGAATGGGAATGAATGTGATTGATCTTGGTCCTCCAGTATTAAGCATGCATGCTCCTTTTGAGATAACAAGTAAACTTGATGTGTATGCATCTTATTTGGCATACAAAAAATTCTTATCAAGTGAATGAGAATAGATTTTTTCGAAAGATATCTGGGTATATTCTTCCCTTTTTCTTTCTTAAATGAATGATTATGATGTTTAAGGGTAAAAGGGATTTATTCAAATACATCAAAACGTGGTTGAATAGAAAGTTTTATATATCTTTTGTTTATTGTCATTTAAAA
>CAZYLG010000248.1:0-2193 GCA_964648565.1 uncultured Thermoplasmatales archaeon | reverse complement strand
TACTACGACTATCACGGATATCATCAGTATCTGGTTTAAACGCAAGACCAAGCACACCAATTGTTTTATCCTTTAAATCAGGAATATGTTTTTTCAAAATCGTAATCAACTGTAATGGTTGATTATCATTTGTTTTAATAGTACCACTAATCATATCACTAGAAATACCCATTTTTTCAGCCCATGCTCGAAGTGCTTTGGTATCCTTTGGAAAACAACTGCCACCCCAGCCGATTCCTGCATTCAAAAACGATCGCTCTATCCTTTTATCTAGTCCCATACCATCAGCAACATCATACACATCAATACCAAGGTGTTTACAAAAATTACCGATTTCATTAATAAAACTGATTTTTGCTGCTAAAAAACAATTACTTGCATACTTAATCATCTCAGCAACAGTAACATTTGTTTTCACAATCGGACATGAAAAATCAGTATATAATTCAGCAAGCATTCTTTGCGTACGCTCATCAACATAACCATTTACTACTCGGTCAGGATGCAAAAAATCATTCACTGCTACTCCTTCCCGAAGAAACTCCGGATTCATTCCCACACCAAAATCTTTTCCTGCAATTTTGCCAGAACTCTTTTCAAGTAATGGAATAACATGATTTTCTGTAGTTCCTGGAACAATCGTACTTTTCACAATAACACTATGAAAACTATCCTTTTCTTTTAACTCAGAAGCAACAGCCTTTATTGCTTGATCAACAAACGATAAATCAATATCACCACTTTCCAACGAAGGCGTTCCTACACAAATAAAGGTAATATCACTATTCTGAAATGCTTTTTCATAAGAAGTTGTTGCTTCAATATTCTGTTTATACTTTTGTAATAACGCATCCAAACCTTTTTCATAAATAGGAGAAACAGCATTATTGATTTTGTTAACCTTCTCCCGATCAACATCGACACAGATCACATGATGACCAAGCGATGCAAAACAAGCACCACTCACAAGGCCTACATAACCGGTTCCAATAATTGAAATGTTCATCAAACCGGTTTAATAAAACAATTTCATTTAAAGATATCCCTTATCTTTTATAGATCAGTTTTGAAAAAGCACGATTTCACATTGCTCTACATTTATGTAGTATGGGATTTCATGTTAGACTTATTTGTATAATGGTCACCATTTTTCAAAAATGAACATTCCATCATGCACAATCTAAAAGTTTGCTTGTTCAATCATGATTATCATAATCGTGTTTAAACAAGATAATTTTATGAATATTTTTTATGATATTATCTGTAACCTCTCCCTCTTTTAAATCCACTATCAATCCAAATTTTACCATCATCAATAAAATATTCAAACCGATTATCACCGATTCGTAAACGATACAAAGTATGAGTTTTCCCTTTGATCTTCTTAATATCGAGACGAACATTTGACGGAAATGGATCTTCTTTTAAACGTTTTAAATGTTCAATAATAACTTCCTTTTCCCTTCTGTTGTTAATAAATTTTTTAACCCGTGGATGAACCATAATTTCCATTTAGATTTCATCCAAAGAAACATAATCTTTTTTTTCTTCTTGAAGTTTTTTCCATCGCTTATCAATAAGTTTTTCGACATCTAACTGTTCAAAATAAGATGTTAACCGTTCAATGATCTGATCATACGTTTCTCCCTTATGACCAAATCGTTTTAGTTTCTCTCTTGTACTTTTCTTAATTTGAATTGTTGTAGGCATACAAACCAATATATAATTGTTATATATAATATATAAAAATTATGGTAAAATCGAATACAACTCATTATCAAAAAAAACTTTTTGCTATCCAATATTAATTGTTCAATGCATCCAGTAAATCAGCAAATTACTTTACGCACAGCTTCATCACAAGAAAGCGTTGGTTTCCACCCAAGTTTTTTTAATTTTATCAATTTTAAACTGAGAATACGAAACCTCTTCTCTCTAATCAATATTAGAATCATAAAAAATTATAAAACATATTAACTTGACTTTGTCAACATCAACACAAATCACCTGATGACCAAGGGAGGCAAAACAAGCACCACTCACAAGGCCTACATAACCGGTTCCAATAATTGAAATGTTCATCAAACCGGTTTAATAAAACAATTTCATTTAAAGATATCCCTTATCTTTTATAGATTAGTTTTGAAAAAGCACGATTTGACATTGCTCTACATTTATGTAGTATGGGATTTC
>CAZYLG010000247.1:0-2208 GCA_964648565.1 uncultured Thermoplasmatales archaeon | reverse complement strand
ATTTATCAATACACTGCTCTTGAAAAATAATAAATAAAATTATGCTCCCGTCGGGATTCGAACCCGAGTAGCTGGCTCGAAAGGCCAGAATGATTGGCCGGACTACACCACGGGAGCAAAAATGTTGCTTTGTGTAATGGGGGAAACAAATTTTCCTATTTAACCTTTAACCTCAAAATAGTCCATTCATTTAAATAGTAATAGTTTTTTTGTGATTCCTTGAGGTGTTTAACTAGATGGTTTCAACTGAGTTTATCGAATCAATTGCTGATTTATTATCGAGAAAAAAACTGAGTATTGCAACTGCTGAATCCTGTACGGGTGGTCTTCTTGGTCATCTTTTAACAAGTATTTCTGGAAGTTCAGTTTATTATGATCGAGGTATTATTTCATATACGAATCAAGCAAAACAAGATTTACTTAATGTTTCATTTGAGTTACTTGAAAAATATGGTGCGGTAAGTGATCCAGTTGCTCAAGCGATGGCTGAAGGAGTTAGAGAGAATGCAAAGACGGATATTGGTGTGTCAACTACTGGAATCGCGGGTCCTACGGGTGGAACAAAGGAAAAACCAGTTGGACTTGTGTTTATTGGGTTGTCCACAAAAAAGAAAACAGTGGTTCGCCGGTTTGTGTTTGATGGTGATAGATTGGAAAATAAGGATTTTACTTGTATTGAAGCGTTGCGTTTGATTCAAAAAGAAATCGTTGATCAAGAGTTGTGAAGTTATGTTACAGATTGATGGATCGTATGGTGAGGGTGGTGGACAAATCCTTCGGACAGCAGTTTCTCTTTCAGTGCTTACGAATACTCCTATTGAAGTTTCTAAAATCCGAGCGAATCGATCGAATCCTGGTTTACGTCCGCAGCATCATCTTGCGCTTTCAGTAATGAAACAATTATCAAATGCAGAAACAACAGGTCTTTTTATTGGTTCATCTTCTATTACTTTTGAACCTGGCGATAATACTTCGGGTTCTTTTGAATTTGATATTGGTACTGCGGGAAGTATGGTTCTTGTGTTTCAAACTATTTTGTTAGGAATGGTTGGGTCTGATAAAACGATTCATGTTCGTCTTTATGGGGGAAGTGATGTGAAATGGGCTCCATCATGGGATTATTTCACACAAGTATTTCTTCCGGTTTTACATCAAATGGGTTATACTGTTTCAGCAGAATTGTGTAAGCGAGGTTATTATCCAAAAGGTGGCGGGTGTGCTGAAATATGGATTCATCCAATGAAAAAGGATCTTTCAGGAATCATGTTTGAATCCTTTCATCCAGATCATGTTTTTGGTTCAATCCATTTAAGTAATCTACCGGATCATATCGCAAAAAGAATGAAACATGAAGTAATGAAAAAAACGGTACCATATGATATTACAGCTCAGATTCAAACTGAAAAAAGTGATGCACTGTCTCCGGGTGTTGGACTCACTCTTTGGACTAAAGATGGATCTGGTAAGTTTGGATCGGTTTCACTTGGTGAAAAAGGTGTTCCTGCTGAAAAAGTTGGTGAAAAAGCAATTAACTCAATGCTTTCTGATATCAATAGTCAGGCAACAATTGATCCTTTTTTAAGCGATCAAATTCTTCCGTATATTATGTTAGCTAATGATAAATCATTGTTTTTTGTTCGGGAATTAACAGGTCATTTTAAAACGAATCTTTGGGTATTACAACAATTTTTTCCTGAAGTTGATATTTCTTTTTTTGAACAAGATGATTCGGTACGAGTAGTCTGTGAAAAATAGTTGATTTTCCCTCATTTATTCGTTTTTTGTCGAAAAAACAGTCGACAGTTTTATTTATTTGTTTTTTCATTATATCTACTTGCAGTGCAACCCATAAGCAAACATGCGGCTTGTTTTATGTGGTTGTCTGTCTTCTTCCGCCTTGATCTTGAAGAAAGATTCCTTTCTTCCTCCTTTTTTTTATGTTTCCCTGCGAAAAAATATTTTGCAAAAAACTTTAATTCATATGCATTCTATGCGAATCATCCGTCATGAAAAAAGAATATTAACTTTCAAAAGATGAAAAAAAGGAATTACAAAAGAACATTTCTCATTTTTTAAAAAGAGAGGATAACATTGTTTTTGCTTACCTTCATGGATCCTTTCCAAAAGAATCATTTCATGATATTGATATAGCAATATTTCTTAAACCAGGTAAGAAAACCAAATCATCTTTACTTCGATATGAATTAA
>CAZYLG010000246.1:0-2215 GCA_964648565.1 uncultured Thermoplasmatales archaeon | reverse complement strand
AATGGCATCTAAAAAACAACCATGATCTAGAACATTGTGTGTTCAGAGTAGTGGGTGATAGAAAATTTGCTGAAGGGGCGATATGTCCAAAATGCAATTCAAGTTGCATAACATATGATCTCTCTAAAAAATTGTTAAGGGAAATGATGAAGGATGCTGAAAAATATATGGTAGATGATCATCCAGATGATAACTTGGAACAAATATTATGATCTACTGTATCAAGCATCTCTTTTAAACAAGATAAGAAAGCAACCAACTGGAAAAAAAATAAAACCAGAAGAATTAGATGCATATTTTGATTAACCGAACAAGAGTTCCGATCGTAAAAGGTAGTTGTTGAAAAGCAAGACTGAGGTAGCTTAGGATTATGGATGAAGAAAATAAATTATTAACAGATTTTCTTGATACGATAACTGGATCTCTTGATAGTTTCAATCAAAAACATTTGAATATTGTACTTCCGTTTTGGAATACTGAAAACATTACATCATCAGTTCAGAAAAACAATGTTATTACTGAATGCATCATTACCGCTGAAAAAAAAGGTGTTCATTTTCATCAGAATAACCATGGGTTTGTGGCAATTCTTCGCTTTCCCCAACATAATCCAAAATCCCGATATCGTCTGCTTGAAACATTTTATAAACGATTACCAGAAAGAAAAGCATATGGTGGGATGAATGCTTTACAGTATCTGATTAATGAATTGATCGATAATATTTATCAACATTCACAGTTCTCAAAAGCATATCTTGGTGTTGAACGCTATGATGATATGTTTATGCTTTGTATTTGCGATGATGGGATCACCATAAAACAAAGTTTACAAAAAATTCAACCAACCATTGCTGATGGCAGTGAAGCTATAAAAAAAGCGTTACAGGGAGTTTCATCAAAAAATGAGCAGCGAGGTTGGGGATTGTCTTCAACGGTAAGCATAGCTCGTCATGGATATCATGCTGAAATTCTTATTGTTTCCAGTGATGGGGCATGTTGGGTAAAGGATGATGAACAAAACTTATTTAATCTAGATGATACCTCTTATCATGGAACATTACTTGAGTTTCGCATGAAATTACCAATACCTACGGTTGATATTTATGAGTATCTTTAACAAAAGATCACTTCGGGTGAAAAAAATAATATCTGAACATTTAGTGTTCAGAGATTCTGTTTCAACTCTTTTTCAGGATTTAAAACGTCGTAAGAATACTAATGTGGTCTTAGACTTTTCAGATGTAAAAAGCATTTCACGATCATTTGCTCAGGAATATTTAAAGCAAAAGAAAAACCATTCTTTTACCCTGAAAGAAAAAAATATGAGTCCAGAGATAAAAAAAATGTTTGATGCTGTAAAAAACCATCAAAAAAAATCATTTTCATTTGATAACACGAAAAAACGTTCTCTCAATGATCTTTTAAGGCAAAGAGAAAAGAATTCTCTTAAATAATCCGTACCTTATATTTTAGTCATCTTTTGTTTTAATTTTTGTAATTGATGAAAAGAAAAAAACCATCAGAATTCTTGATTATGATCATCATGATACGATCTATTGAATCACTATATTTTTACTATATACTTAACGCTATAGAATGCCAGCCGGCTTATTAAAAATCAAAAAGAAAAAACAAGTAACAAAACCAAAAAGAGAAATAAGAAAAGAAAAAGACGTTTTAATACATAAGAGAATAGCTTTAAACATGTGTTATCACATAATTATGTTTGGTGTTGTTTGTGGCGAATATTACGCTTTCTGTTCCAAATGAGATTCATAGAAAGATGAAGCATTTTAGTGAGGTTAAATGGAGCGAAGTTGCAAGGAAAGCTATTATTGAAAAAATAGAAATGATGACGCTTGCTGAAAAACTTGCTCAAAAAAGTGAATTAACTGAACAAGATGTGAAAGAGTTTAGTAAAAAGATAAAATCCTCTGCGGCTAAGAGGTTTATCAAGTGAACATCGTCATTGATTCAAACATCCTTTTTTCTGCGCTGATCAAGGATGCCATTACTCGTAAGATCATCTTAAATTATGATGGCTTTTTTCTTTTTCCATCCTTTATCTTCGAGGAAATGGAGAATCATAAAGAAGAATTATTGAAAAAATCAAAGATGAGAAAACATGATTTTAACACATTACTTAATACACTCCTGCAAAAAGTGATAATCATCTAACCACCTCAAGGAGACCCCATCCGAAAGGGTGGGGAGG
>CAZYLG010000245.1:0-2224 GCA_964648565.1 uncultured Thermoplasmatales archaeon | reverse complement strand
CAACGTACAGACCATTATGAGTGGGGTAGATGGCTTCGTAATGTTTTTGTGTTCCGTTTTGAAGGGTTACTTTTGCTTCAGTTAGTATTTCAAGTCGAACTGCCATAGTTGTATAATACTCCCCCTAGGAGATCTGTACGTATTGTTCTGCATTCTGATTCTGTGCTATAAATGCTTTGTTTTGAGGAAAAATAAACGGGGTTTTTTCTCAATATGCCTATATAGCACCTATAAAATATTTGAGCATAAAATATAAATAGGTAATAAAATAACTAATCTAAAAAACGTTATACTTATGAAACTGGAGGTGAGAACACTACTATGGTCAATCATTACTGGATGGAAACAAAATTAATCCAATATGAACGAGCGAAGAACACTTCAACGTGGAATCAAAAGAAAGAAGAACAACTCAAGTATTTGCTTGAATTGTATCATACTGGTAAATTCTATCAGATGAGCACAACTCGCATTGCGCAATCGTTGAAAAAACTGGCTCGAACCAATATTGGACAATAAAACACTATTTTATTTTTTATTTTTTAACTTGTATTTTTTCTTAGTATTTTATTTTGTAGTTTTTTCCATACACTGTATCATGCATGAGGTTGTGAATGATAGGATATTTATCTAGGATGTGGCAGTGAAAGTAACTTGCAGAAGCACTTGCATCAGTGATCATCATTCCTCTGTCAAGGTTTTTACATTCTGTTTTTGGGATTTTAAAAGTTATCCGGTTTCTGTAAAAATCAATGTTTGCTTTCACTTTCGTTGTTTGCCATTCTTCGTTGTATGTATCATACATAGCAATCGTGCTTTTTGGAATACCGAAAAAGGTGATGGTTGCATTAAGATAATAGATAATCTCATCGCAAGTAAAGTTAATGGTCAGTTTTGATCGTCCAATGAGAGTGAATCCATGCATTCGCAGGGTAATTCTAAGTGTTTCTTTTTCATCATCTATCTCTTGGAACCATCCTGAGATGATATCCCAGTATTCAATAGTATCATTCCATTGACCTATAAATTCTGGTTGTGTTTCGTCTCCAGCTTTTATGAGTTGAGTACCCGGAAGTAGTAGTATACTAACTACTAGTAGGGCACTGAATACGCCTCCTTTTTTCAAATCTTCCTCACCTTTTAAGTGAATCTGACCCCCTTACAGAACAGATTCAAAGATTGAACGTGGTTTTCAGTTAAAAAAATTGCGTTATTTTTCAAGTTTGTAAAAGTAACATGTGATCTGATCGATGTGATGTGAAAATTCGATCATTTTGACGTTTTTTCAGTATTTGTTTAAATAGTATCGTGTTAAATTTTATCATGAAGGAAGATGAAACAAAAGACAAAACTAATCATCAGTATCTTAGCTGGATCCACTATGATTGCCCATGGTCTACGCATGATGGTACAAGGATTGTTCTATCCAACAAGTATCTATCCAGCACCAGTACCCACCGGTATTGATTTTTGGTTTGATTGGTTTACCCTTGCATTGATGGGATCAGTTGTGTTTGTTATTGGGCTTACTTCGTTTTATCAGCAAGTGAAAACAAATGATGAAAAGAAAACGGTGGTATTTCAACCGACGTAAGCGTTCTTGATTTTTTTACTATCACATAACTGTAAATATATAGAAAAATATAGATACCATAAATTATATAGTTACTAGTTGTAGGATGGGATTAATGTTATGAAAACTTCTAAAGATACCTCATTTCTCAAATACACCGTTATCATCATTCTAGCTGGATCAACCATGATCGCACATGGCCTACGCATGATGGTACAAGGATTGTTCTATCCAACAAGTATCTATCCAGCACCAGTACCTTCCAGTATTGATTTTTGGTTTGATTGGTTCACCTTAAGTATTCTAGGAATTATCATTTTGTATATTGGTGGTAAACGATGGATGCAGTGGATTCAAAAGAAAAAAGATAAGAATAAAGATTCAAAACATCCTATAATGACAGCAACATAATCAAATTTTTTTGTTAGTAGTTGGTGGGGGGAGGTTAAGAGGGCAGTGAACCATTTCCTAACTCCCCACGTTATTGATCTCCCCCATGATTTCTAGCCTTACTGCGTGGTATTTTTCACCATGGTGCTTTTTTGTTGTGGGTGGTAGATATTCTGTTACGTACTTTACAATAAGAAAATACCAATAAAAGAATATATACTTTATCTGTATAAAATATAGAAAGAGTATTGACCTATATAG
>CAZYLG010000244.1:0-2244 GCA_964648565.1 uncultured Thermoplasmatales archaeon | reverse complement strand
GATATCGCCATCACAGGACATTCAGTTATACACGATTTACATTTGATACATTTCTCTTGATTAATACGAGCAGTTTCCTTCTTCTTCCATTCAATTGCATCAGCAGGACACACATTGTAACAAACACCACATCTGATACATTTTGATTCATCCACAACGAAATCAACTAATGGTGTACAGACATGGGCTGGACAACTTTTTTCTTTGATGTGAGCAAGATATTCATCTTCAAAATATTTAATCGTAGTAAGCACAGGATTTGGAGCAGTGTTACCCAAGCCACATAATGCAGTATCAATAACAGTTTGGCTCATCTCTTTTAAAAAATTCAAATGTTGCATAGTTCCTTGACCGGCAGTGAGTTTTTCTAAAACCTCATGCATTCGTTTCAATCCAATTCGGCAAGGAACACATTTTCCACAGGATTCTGCAACGGTGAAACCAAGGAAAAACTTTGCAATATCAACCATACAGGATCGTTGATCCATGACTACCATTCCACCAGAACCCATAATCGCACCAGTTTCATTGATTGACTCATAATCAATTGGGGTTTCAATCAATGATTCTGGAAGACAACCGCCTGAGGGTCCTCCTAATTGCACGGCTTTAAAACCAATCTTTTTTTGTTTCATGCCGCCGCCAGGACCATAAATCAAATCTTTAATGCTCATTCCCATAGGAACTTCTACAAGGCCTGTATTTTTCACCTTTCCAGCAAGTGCAAAGACCTTAGTTCCTTTACTTTTCTTATATCCAATATCTGAAAACCAATTAGCACCCTTCAAAATGATATGTCTCACATTTGCAAATGTTTCCACATTATTGATATTAGTTGGTTTTCCCCATAATCCCTCATTTGCTGGATAAGGCGGTCGTGGATGAGGCATCCCTCGTTTTCCTTCAATAGATGCCATAAGGGCAGTTTCTTCACCACAAACAAATGCACCAGCGCCTTCCTTTACATGTAAATGAAATGAAAAATCAGAATCAAAGATATGATCTCCTAAAAACCCATTCTTTTCCGCTTGTTTTATTGCATGACGAAGAATCTTTAATGCTAATGGATATTCCGCCCGGCAGTACACATAGCCTTCAGTTGCACCAATGGCATAAGCACCAATAATCATACCTTCAATAACCGCATGAGGATCTCCTTCCAAAATACTTCGATCCATGAAAGCGCCAGGATCTCCTTCATCAGCATTACAAATCAAATATTTTTGATCACCTTTCGCTTTCTGACAGAACTGCCATTTCAACCCAGTTGGAAAACCTGCTCCCCCTCGGCCACGAAGACCTGATTCTTTCATTTCTTCAATGATTTCCTCAGGTTTCATATTCAATGCTTTTTTTGCAGCAGTATATCCCTCACAGTCTAGATATTCATCAATGTTTTTCGGATCAATCTCACCACAATTTTGTAAAACAATTCGTTTTTGATCTTTGAAAAATTGTTCGTAATCTTTGCCAACTAATAATTTTTTTACTGGTTCTCCTTGTTTTAGATGTGAATCAACGATCTTTTCAACATCTTCCTCAGTGACCCGTTCATAAATGGTTTTTGTTCCATCATCAAAAATGATATCCACTAACACATCACGGAATAATCCCCTATCTCCTGTTTCAACCACCGTAAACTTTGTGTCCAATCTATGTTTTTTAAGTTGTTTTTTAAATGATGCAGCAACATCATCAGCACCAGCAGAAACCCCACTGGTTCCCGCACAAACTTGAATACGACCGGTCATTTAGTTATCCTCCATTTCCTTGTATTTTTGAAGAATTTGATCAACTTTCTTGAAATCACAGCCACCAAAAAAATCCTCATCAATCATGATAACAGGTGCCATTCCACAACAACCAAGACAGGCAACTCGTTCCAAAGAAAACAATCCATCCTGAGTGGTTTCTCCATCATCAATCTTTAATGTATCCGAAATATAATCCAATAATGCTTTTCCGCCCATGACATGACATGCCGTTCCTTGACAGACTTTAATAATGTGTTTTCCACGAGGAGAGGTATGAAATTGAGTGTAAAAGGTTAATACACCATAAATTTCAGAGGGAAACATATCAAATGCTTTTGCAATTAATTTTACTGCTTCACTAGGAACATACCCATATTCCTTCTGAATCTCCTGAAGCAATGGAATAAGAATTCCTTTTTTCCCACTATACGATTCAATTATTTTTTTTGCTTTTGACAAGTCCAAAGTCATACACACCACACAAGGTCAC
>CAZYLG010000243.1:0-2246 GCA_964648565.1 uncultured Thermoplasmatales archaeon | reverse complement strand
GAGAACAACCTCTGATAATGGTAATATGTTTATATCCTATAAATATTTTTATTGAATAAAAAAATAAATTTTAGGTGTTTTAAGTAAAAAAAAAGAAAAAAACGGATTTTGGTTAAAATGATAACCAGTTCAACAATGAGAAATGGTTTTGTATCCATTCTAACAATGAAAATTGAATGAAACGGTTTTTGGGCATGGTTATTTTTAACCAGGTCCAATCGGTTTCTGCTCCATCTTGATCCTTTGCTTTGACTTTGATGATGTAGTTTCCTTCAGAATCCCATTCATGTTCAGCAGTAATTGTTTCACGAGATTCATAAGGTCCAAGCCAGTCAGTTATTACGTCATCACCCCAATCAATCATATAGTATACTTCGTCTCCATCGGGATCGGTCGTGGTTATCTCAAATTCTTTTATATCTCCAGGTTTTCCTTCATCTGGTCCCGTGATACTTGGTTTTTCTGGTGGATTGTTTGGAAGTTCCTCATTATTTGTGATGCTAATAGTGATATCCATTGATCCATCTCCCGTCCATTCAGATCCTAATGTAAAATCAAGATCATGGACATCTCGAGAACCGCTTTCCTCAATCTTATTTTCATGATATGATTGACCAAATCCACCACCGATTACAAGATCATATCCTCCATCGTAAAAAGCGGTTGGAAGCCATTTAAGATTGTAATCTTCCATCCTGTTGTTTGCAAGTGTGTTTTTATCTGTGACCATTTCCACGAAATAAAATGGATAATCTCCGCTTTCAAAGACACGGACAACTTCTCGAGCTAAATCTGGACAGGATGGACACCAAGAAGCTGTTCCAATTTCACAAAAAACGGTATGAGTAAATTCTTCATTTTTCACATTAGAATCGTTTTCTCCAGGATGTACTCCTGCAGCAGCATCAACGAAATGAGCATCAAATGGTCGGCCTAATGGTGGATCGGCGTATCTTCGATGAGTTTCCGGATTAAAAATTGCAGCCAGCACCATTACATTATCTTGTTCAACATCCCCCTGCCAGGAAATGGTGTTTTCGTACGTTTCCAAATAGGGTATTTCTATTACATTATTGAAAGCAAAATCATAAAATGCATATTTGTATGGTGCACCATTTTCCATATCCCATCGTGATTCGATTTCAACAATATAAATTCGTAAATGTCCCTCGTATTCACTGCCCAATGTTCCTTTAGGTAAAGCACCAACGTTATTTTGATGATGTATCTCAGTTCCTATCGCAATCATGCTCTGCATGGTTAATATCAATACTATCCCAAAAATCACAAATCTTTTAATAATTGCAGCATTCATAACAAGTTTGTCCCCTTTATTATTTATCTACATATTATATAAACGATTGTTAATTATAAAAAACTTTCTACGCGTAATAATCTCTTTTTAAAAAAATAAAAAATACTCCAATATACTTAAAGAAATGCTCTCATACTCCAAGTACTTGCAACACCAGAAAATTCAACTTCTTGATCTCCTTTTTCATCAGTCCAACTAATACTTCCGCTCACCGTTGATCGTCCAATTTTCATGCCGACATATGTTGGAAACTTCCACACATTTTCGTACGTATTAGTCATCCTCATGTTAAAATCAACATCAATCTGATAGGATCCAAGCAGAGGTTGTAATGCTCCAGGATTAGCATTAACTCGGATTTCAAGAGGCATTTTTACAAACGTAAAAATCTCATCATCTGATTCAGTGATTTCTGGGTTAACATCTTTAAATGATGTTAGTGTTTCACCTTGATCGGTTGTAATAATTAATGATGTGATTGGATTAGTATTTGGTGTTTTTGTAGAGATGTATTGAGGCGTTGGATAATAGGTACTGTAATACATATCCCATCCGTTATCTAGACTGACATGAGCCCAGTCCCAACCATTTACTAACACTTTGGTAACAAGGTTTGGAGACCAGGTATGTTCGTGTTGACCGATTCCCGTCACCTGATATTCTTTACCATCGATTTCAACAGTTCCAGTGACATTACACCCAAAGAAAACATAAGAAGCAAGGTTCTGCATGTTTTTATTTAATGCTTTATCGCCAATCGTCCAAATTGGATCGTGTGGAGCAAAAAACGAAAGATCAACGATAATCTCATGATTCTTATCGATATCATTATCTTCAGCATGAACAAACCATTCAGGGGCACTTCCTTCAGCCCAGGAATCCTCAAAACTCACACCAACACCAGGTGTTTTTGCTTGAAGCGTTGGTTGTT
>CAZYLG010000242.1:0-2272 GCA_964648565.1 uncultured Thermoplasmatales archaeon | reverse complement strand
ATTAAATATCGGATGCAACCAATAATTAAAATGCTCATTTATTAGGAAACTCAAAGGTATAACCCACCGATTTAACACCTTGTTTTACGTCAGGAAAAATAATTTATGTGGTACAAATACGATATTATCTTCAATTTTTAGATCTTTTTTACTTATGATTAATCCATATTTCGCAGATGTTTTTTTCATTGTTTTCTTTGTTTGATTGATGTCCTTATTGGCACCATAACTTACCTCAATTGGTATTTTCTTTCCATCTCTTTTATCTGAAAGGATAAAATCTGCAGATTCCTTTCTACTACCATAATGAAGCGAGTAATAACCTAAGATATTGCTCAATTTATACAGATAAAATGCCATGACCTTCTCTAAAAACTTTCCATAGATTTCAGGATATATGCTCCTCGTTAATGTCAACAAAAAACAAGCTTTCGTAATCCCCGAGTGAGATATCTAAGTGTCTTCCTCTAACTCTAAGCATACCTTACGATCATATGAAATCCATTACATAATCATTACCAAAAAAAAATAGAGTGGGGGCATAATTTGAATATATGCCCTTATTTCATTATTTACATCTATTGCTTTTTCCATTCTTTGGCTTTGTTTTTGCTCCAGTCGGCAACAACATCTTTGAAACCCCAGCCGAATGCGACAGCGATTGCTGCTGCAACACCCCATGCTAAGGGTTGTATGAT
The DNA here is from genome assembly GCA_964648565.1 of uncultured Thermoplasmatales archaeon. GTDB lineage: Archaea > Thermoplasmatota > E2 > DHVEG-1 > DHVEG-1 > EX4572-165. The sequence continues at coordinate 1,574 of CAZYLG010000242.1, read as the reverse complement.
TGTATAGATAATCGATGTATCAATCTTCCATTGGTCAAGAGCAATCATTATAATAAAAAATGTTAAAACAGATCTTACAATCATTGTCACGAGATCAGTAGATAATACTCTGTACTCTTTCGTAGTATGTCCAATTAATTTTGTAATCCACTCAATTCCTATGAGACCAACGACAAGAACAAGTATTCCTGCAATAAGATTTGGAATATACAACAACACTTCATTTACAAAAACACTCAGCATTTCGATATCAAGAACATCAACAGCAGCTAATATAAATACGACATAAAAGAAAATTGAAACTATTTTACCCATCAGTATTTCAAAAGACATATCAGCCGATTTCAAAACTCTCTCAATCATTGTTCCTTTAATGAGTTTGTTATCAAGATTTGTTTTTTCAAGTATTTTTCGAACTAAACCACCGATAATTTTTCCAACGATATAACCAACAATCAAAATGATTAATGCACCGATGATTTTAGGTAAAACACTAATCATCGTAGCCAACGCGTCACCAAAAGCCGTACTTATAGATTCTATAATGTTACTATTCGCCATATATTTTTTTTCCTCCACCCATTTTTTTACAATAATATGAGTCAAGTTTAATATCATTTTCCATTTTTACAAGACTTTTTCACATTTATGCCCATATTTTAAAAAAATGAGTATGTGAGTACATCCTTATTCCATCACGAATGAAAATATAATCCAATAATTGGTGTGTCCTTGCTACACAATTTCACAGCAACGTTATCAAAACAGTATTCATTCAATGTAATACCAAGAGGAAAGTAACTTCTTTTTTGCCTCTCTCGCCTCCCTTCAAAATATTCTAAAAAGTTTTTATTTGGTTCACACTATGAAATCGAACAATCAATATCATTCTATACTCACGAGCAGTTAATCCATGATTTTCATAAGGTATTTTTTCAAGGTTGAAAAAACGATAGCATATACAAAATAACAATTATTATTACTTCTATACAAGTGAACGTAAAATACACATGAATTGTTTCATCAGCAGTATTTACATTACTATCCTCAGCTGAAATCATTATATCATACCACCCCGAACACTTAAAATCTTCATCACATTCAAACAATTGATTCTCAGCATCATAGACCATATCCATTGTTTCCTCGTCTTGATAAAGCGAAGAAAAAGTAATAGTCGCGGTGATATCCTCAGGACCATCAATATCATCAATTATCTTTACTTGAATCGGTCTAAAGTAGAATGCACCACCATAATTAACGGTGTCACCATCTAATGCCTTGAACAGGTTGATACCAAAATAGTGAACGTATCCCTCCTTTGGATTCTCAATAGTAATGTCCGGTGGCATATCAACAATCATGTTTGAAAGAGAACTAGGAATAAACATTGTAGAAAACACAACAAGTGAACCTAAAAGAAGAATGATTCTCTTCAATTTATAAACTCCAAAAAAATTAAGGTTGAATCAATATAAAAAAATATCTATGTTCAATGTTCAAAAAGTTGATTTCTTAAATTAAAATGCCATTATCCTAATCTCAATCGGTATCATTTCATCCATTTGATGGTC
>CAZYLG010000241.1:0-2282 GCA_964648565.1 uncultured Thermoplasmatales archaeon | reverse complement strand
CAACTTTTTCTACAAGTTCCATCCGTTGCATCAAACCAAAAAGAAGAGGATTTCGTGGAATACTTCTTGAATAGAGATCCTTAACCGTAAAATTACCGATAAGTCCACCAGGATTAACAATCTCAATTCTATCCTCATAAATCTCAACTTGGATACTAGCAGTTGAATAATAATCCCGATGCGCAATCGCATTTAATATCGCTTCACGAAGTGCATTTTCCGGGAGTTCAAAAATTTCCTCACGTGGACCAGCTTTAATGATATATTCTGTCCTAAGATTAGATTGTAAAAAGGTAATCGCATTCTGATAGTTTGAATACAAATCAGCATCAAACTCTTTCATGGTGAGAATCTTATACTTATTCTTCCCACGAAAAAGAACGCATTTTATTGTTGCGCCAAAAAAGAATTTTGTAATTCGGTGACAAAACAATAAAACCCCTGCATTCTTCAAATTACCGTTTTCAATGAGCATCAGATTTTTTAGAATCTTCTTTTGATCAAGAACCTCACTAATATGAGCACGGTCTAAAAATGCTTTAAACTTATGCGTATCAAAATCAGTATCAAAATCAAACTTTTTATTAGGCGTTTCATCAAATTGAAGAAATCCTTCCTCTCGAAATAAAACTCTAATTTCGTCTCTTTTTAATTGCTGTGAATTTGCTCCTCTTCGCATATAGAATTTACCATTCGCTGAATATGGTTTCTTTTTTCCTTCAGAAACAGTCACCACAAGCACATCATCAAGCATTTTCATAGTTACAGAAAAGGATGGATCCATGTTGCGCGCATAATCTTGTATTTTTGACTTCGAAGTATTTACATCAGAAACACCTTTAATCTTTTTATCATTGGTAACACCCACCACTATTTTTCCACCATTGGCATTTGCAAAGGCACAAATTTCTTTTGCAAGGGAACTACTCACAGATTCCTTGAATTCAAGATTGTATCCTTCATCTTGACTAAGGAGAAATTGCAATTCACTATTCATATCCAACTACCTTCAAACATATACATATATGAACTTAAACGTTCATAACCTCTATTTCTTTAAAAACTATCCCTCCACTGTTTTACTCTGATTATGCCTATTATCAATATAATGTACTTAGTCCCTCATCTTGCTCACATACAAACGTTTAGTTCTATCAAGTTCAACAAACTTTTTTAAAATATCTAAAACATCATCATTCCACTGATTCTTTAAAAGAATCTTATTCAAAACAGATGTATCGAGCTGATTTACTTTTTCCCATTTATCCTGTTTTTTAAGAAACTCAATTAGCTCATCTCTACGTTTACTATATTTTGATGGAAACTTGTATCGTTCATATTCTTTGATTCTAACCTTATTTTTACCTCCAAAAACAACTTCAACATTGTCTTTTTTTGCAAACTTGATAAGTGCTTCTTCAACTTGTTCTATCTCAGAAGATAACTCATGATTCATCTGACTTTTCTTCTTTTTTAATTCAGCATACTGATTCACCAGTTGCAAGCCTGAATCATTCACGTATTCATTTTCAGGTTTCTCTTTCAGTTTATACAAATGTGCCCATTGTTTACACAGTGGTTTAAACTCACACCAATCACATAATGCTGATGGATGACAAGGAAACGTTTCAGCGTTTTCAATCGTATCAATTAACGCAACCGTATCCTTTTTCAACTGTTCAAGTTCTTCTTCAGTTCTTGTTGAATCGATTTCTTTGTCAAATTTTAAAAAATGCCAGACCAACCGAACATCCCTACAATCAGGATATCGTTCTTTTACTCCAATCGCGTACAAAGCAAGTTGCCGATCATTTTCAATGTATTCAGGAAGTGGTAATCGAGAATTTGTTTTATAATCATGCACTTCATAAAATCCATCTTTTACTTCAACTAGCCGATCAATAAATCCTTGTAGATTATACTCACCAGTTCCATCTAAATCAATCACAATACGATCCTCAATAGAAATCGTCTTTCCTTGATCAAATGGTTCATAACGATGATAATAATCCGAAATATACTGCTCAGCCATAGACAAATAATTCGTTTTACCATATTCTTCCTTGACGATAACAATATCATCAGACCAGTTCTTCTCCCACTCACTACGTAAAAAACAAAGAAGATCATCTAAACTATTCATTTTATGAAACTCAAGATCACGATACAATTTCTCAAGTGTTTCATGAACTCGACTTCCAAGAAAAGCTTCAACACTTTGCTCAACTTCAGTTTCAACCTTATCAAGATATTTTAATTTAAACTTATACGGACATTGCTCA
>CAZYLG010000240.1:0-2299 GCA_964648565.1 uncultured Thermoplasmatales archaeon | reverse complement strand
TTACTAGATATGTGAACGAATTTCCTATTGATTGGGATACTCCATCTGGTGAAACATCTTCTCTAGATGCAAAAACAGTGCAAGAATGGGCCTTAATTGGTGATCCAACATTAAAGATTAAGGTGTGAAAGAATGAATATAATGTCTATAAAATTTAAAATTGTTTTAGTTTCATTTGTTTTCCTATTGGTCTGTGTAGCTGTTCTACTCTTAATTTATGGGGAAGAACCAACAAGAACAGAAGAGCACATTGCTGAAAAAATTGTTTTAGATAATCGGATTAGTCCATTAGAAAATCAAGGACTTTTTGTAGAACTTAATCGTATTAGACATCGAGGTCTTCTTGATGAGTTGATTAAGCCCCTGAATTGGAAATGGAGAGAAAAACCCATGTTTTATGCGACGGTTTCTTCTGAGGGAATTGAGTATTCAACGAAGGATATTGCTGCGCTTGGTGCTGCTAGTGAAAATTATTTCAATACATGGGATACCATGTTTATGGAACAAAAAAATCAGTTCAACCCTGATGAAGAACAGGAAACGTCTACTGTTGAAATTATCATTTATGAACATGTATCTAAAGAAATATTTGGTTTTAGAGCAGAGGATGTAGAACGCGAACATATAACAGTAACATATAATTATAGAACCGGACGATGGGAAGGTGACGATTATTTTAAGGATGAGGACGGATATGGTCATTATCTCGGTGAAACTTTTGAGGTATGGTTTTACTTACATCAAATAGACTATGATAAAGATAAAATTCCCTATTGGATTGAAGTCAATGTCCTGCATACGGATCCAACTGTGGATGATAGTAAGAAAGACCCAGATAATGATGGTATTCCGACTGATTGGGAATGGTTTTGGGGTTACGACCCATTTACTTTTGATGACCATGAGCATCTAGATCCTGATATAGATGGTTTAGAAAATATTGAAGAATACAAAACTAGAACATGGTTTGCCAATCCTTACCATCAAGATATTTATGCAGAAGTAGATAACATGCAGGGAAGAGTGCTTGGTAATGATCGACACATGATGTGGGAAGAATCAATTCAAGCAGTTATTGAACGATTTGCTCAGCATGGAATTAGTTTTTTCATCGACCAAGGATGGCCAGATACGCCATACAATGGTGGGGGATCAGTGCTTCCATTTTATGAAACTACGTCGCAAGATTCAGGTATACTTCTTCAATTTTATAGGCATTATTTTCCAGATGAACGTAAAGGGATTTTTCATTATGTTGTCATTGGAAATCAGGGTGGATTCAGTCATCCAACAGATGAAAACACAGTATGCACATCACATATTTCGGTGAATAATAAACATTTTCTTCGACCATTGGTTTCACCATTTATGTTCCCGACTCCACGGGCATGGAGGGCACATGTAGCTGCGATGTTTATGCATGAAATCGGTCATACTCTAGGAATCCTTCCATGGACTGTTGAGGGTTGTGATAATCATTCATCTTTTGTCATGTTTTTTACTAAAGATTGGCGAGAATATAAGGAATCATGGGGAAATTATTACAGTGTGATGAATTACTTCTGGGTTTCAGCGAATGATTGGAGAAAAGAGTTGATTGACTATTCAGATGGAAGTAATATACATACGGGATATGATGTAAATGATTGGAGTTCATTGTATCTTCCAACATTTCAAACGGTTTCAATGTGTAATGAAGATAAAACAGCTTCTCCACCAGGATATGATCTTTGTGAATTTGAGATGACTGCGATGGATCGGCTTAACGTAAGTGCTCGAGGATGGAAATATAATAATAATCTTACGAACGTGTTTAATCAAGAGGTTGATGACTGGTCTCCAATTAGTCCTGTGGATGTAACCTTTAAAGTATTCGAAAGGAAAAATAATTCAGATAAAAGAAAATATAGTTTGAGAGTGTTTGGATTAGCTGAGGTGAATCCAACTCGTTCTGAATATGTGCTTATTAAAGAGGGATGGTTAGATGAGAATGGAACTGTTATCTTTTACTCACAAGATAACGTAGTAAAAAATATGTTAGATAATGTAAAATAAAATGTATAGTAAGAGGTGGAAAAAATGAATTTTTATGAAAATAATCTTTTTTCTTTCTTCTTTTTTGTTTGCATTTGTTTTTGCTTGGTTAACCCATTTCCAGTTACTGCTCAAATTCTTAAAAATCCTTCATTATCTGCAATACAATCCTTTGAAAATGTTAACACAGAGGAATGTATGATTAAGAAAGAATTTGAAAATGATTCGTTAGAAAATTATTGTTATTGTTTTGCAATATCAGTTC
>CAZYLG010000239.1:0-2325 GCA_964648565.1 uncultured Thermoplasmatales archaeon | reverse complement strand
TATATAATAAAGAGGTTGTGAAATATTTTCTTCTCCTTATTGGGATTGTATCGTTTATCATTCTTTTTTTATTAATCAGTATGTGGTTACTCAGTTTCGCAGCTTGGCCACGATTTGAGATTCAAGATGAATTAGTCTTACCATTTTTAAGGAGTGAATATAAATTATGATTAGTAGAACATTAAAAATCAAACGACTCGAATATAATGATGACGTTTACTTAAAACGGTTGATTCAAATGGGATTTTTAACATTATTTGATAACAAAATGTTAAAACTGCATGATGTTAAATTGATGAACACCTTAAACGAGTATGGTGACGCTTTGGATTATGTTAAGGAGTTGAAACAAAGAATCCAGGATTTAAAAGATGAATTGGAATCATTGAAACGAGAGAACCCGGAACAAAAAATTGATGAGATCAACCAAAAATATAGTGATCTAAAGGAGTCTTATGAAGCGTTACAACAGGATTATGAACAAGTACAGGCTACGGTTGCATCTCAGGATGAAAAAGAACAAGAGTTGCAGGAAATCATTAATAGGTTACAAAAGGAGAATAAGGAAGCATTACGGGAATTGGAAAGGGAAGAGGATATTAAACAGATTTTTCATAAGTATGGGAAATATATTTCTCTTCAGAAGGACCTGGATATTCTTTTGTTTTTCATGGAGAACTCGGATAGGAGTATACGGTTGGTGGAAGTCAATGAACGGTTTAGTCATTCGATGGCGAAAGCTACGGTAGCGGTGCATATGAAGTCTTTGAAGGACCGGGGTTTTCTGAAGGATGGTGTTCATTTTGGTGAGTATAAGTTGAATAAATCAAGTTTTCATGGGTTGCAGCGGGATATGCGGTCATTGGTCCGGGCTATTGTCGGGGATCATATTTTTGAGGTTGCGGTTGGTGATCGAGCACCAAATGAAAACTATTGAGTTACTATATATTTCTTAATAAATCTATATAGTATCTCTATCTTTTTTGTTGGTTCTCAATAGTTATTTTTCTTTGTTAGTTTTGTATGATTTTTATGTGATTATAAGGAGTAATCTTACTTTTTTGTAGTGTGTTTTTTGTTTTTCTTGCTGCTTATAGAGAGAGTATACTAAAAAAGTTACAGTTTTTTCTTTGATTTTCTTCTTATGACCATTAAAAAAGTAAGTGGTATGTTGTTATTCACTCGATGGGTGGGGGAATATATAACTGAAAATTAATGATTTAGAATCTACAGTTCAATGAACACTAAAAAACAAGTAATAACGACTCATACAATATTTTTGAAAAAATTAGTAATAATTGTAAGGAGTAAATTAGTTTTTAAAAATTTTTAAAAAGTATACTCACTCAATGAGTGTATGAGTATGCGATGTTGCATAATATTTTTTTAATCTGAACGAAACTTCACAGTAAACCGAACATTTTTTTAGTTATTTTATATGAAGTGATCTTATTGTTTTGTTCGCTTTAATCTTTTTTCAACACCAAAGAGAGAGAGTTTATTGTTTATTATGTTCACCAATTAGGGGAGAGAGGGGTATCATATGTTACGTACCAACAGCATTATTTTTACTGATAAGTCGAATGAATATTTTTTGTCATTATCCGATAGTAGACTGGATCGTTTTCAAGTTTAACAAAATCGTAAAGGATCTGCATTGTTCATTCAACCGAAAAGTAAAAAAAGAGATACAGAGTTTCATTTAATTGAACACACAAAATACACAAAACCAAAAAAAGCAGGACAAAACGCAAGGGGATTTTATCCAGGAAGAAAAAAAAATAATAATGATGAACATGATTTTTTCCTTTACCATGTTTTGTTAAAAAGTTTTCTTCCCCTTTTTTCCCCTTGCAAAAAAATTAAGAATCTTTTTTTTATAGTCGTTAATGTACACTATTGTTCATTTGTTAAGAATAAAAAAAGAAAAAAAGAAAGAGTGTGATCTTACACACTTATTGATATACTTCTTGTAATGTGTTTTTTCCCATGTGTACGCCAGCGTTTTCTAAGTCCGCTTCCATGAATCCTTCCAATGCTGAAATAACGAACTCGTTTAAATCATTGTAACCAAAGATTGTTTTGATTATCGGGTTGTTTACGTGTTGGTCAACTAGGTTTTTGATGTCATCTGGGATATTGATTTTTGTATTCATGTGATTATTCTCCTTTTTTCAAAAGCATTATTCCAGTGTTTGTTTGTTCAATGGTTACATGAGAGTTTGGTTTTAGATCCCATTCTTTAATGATGTGACTTGGTAATTGCACTGATCCATCTTTCCCTATGGTTACAATGTTGTTTTCAGCCCCAATTGTTTCTTTTTT
>CAZYLG010000238.1:0-2387 GCA_964648565.1 uncultured Thermoplasmatales archaeon | reverse complement strand
TATTATCCAATTAATCAGTTAATTAAACTGAAAAATGATGAATAAACGTGAAGACACAAATTAAAATGCAAAACCAAAAATTCCGATACTTTCGTATACTTGATTAATGAGATCTTGACTAACGAGTCAGACCCTAATAAATAGGTGTTTTGGAGAAAAAATGAAAAAAGTCTTTGTCAAATTCAAGAAATCTTGAAATAAATGAGGGGAATTTAATTCTGAAATTAGATTTGCTCTTTGGGATTGTTATTTTTAGAGGATCAGACCAGTTACTTTCACATCCATGTTCATCTTTTGCCTTTACTCTAATATGATATGATTCTTTTTCCGACCATTGATGCGATACTTCTACTTTGTTTGCGGATCTTACATAATCTGTCCAGTTGTTATTAGTTCCATCTCCCCAATCAAAAAGATAAGAAATATAATCATTTTCCATGTCAATTGCATACGCTGAAAAAACTGATTTCTCATTGATAACTATGTTGGTTCTCCCCTCGATAACCGGGATGGAAGGCGGATTGTTTTCTTCAAATTTCATCATCCATACTTTCCGGTAATCCCATTCATAATCGTCCACGACGATAACATGAGTTCCAGTGATTACATAACCATTATCAGTTGTCTCATCAATGTCCCAACAATAAAAATAATGATGCCAATTACGATTCAAATGAAAATTTTTTTCATATATCTTATTTCCTAAATGATCGATTTTTATCAACCAAATTCCATTATAATATCCTGCTATGAACAAGATATATCCACCATCCATCGTCTCCCTTATATTTTTTGAGTAAATCCATCCTTCTTGAACATCAATGTATTCAAAAGAACTTAAATATTCATAAGATCCTGTTGAATTAAAACATATTAGCTTAATCATATTGGATTTTTTAGAGAAAATAATCAGTTCATTATCGTTTGTTTTTCGAATCGAAAAAATATCGCCATCATCAAATTGTTGTGTTGAAAGTTCATTTCCTGAATCATCAATTTTGATGATTCTGAAGTAATTCGAGTTATAGGTCCCTACAACAATGAAATATCCATCATCCGATGCCTGATGTATATAATGAACATATTCTCTCACACCTTCATGATCTTCTGTAAAAACTGATTCCCATTCATCGTTTCCGTATTGATCTAGTTTTCTAATCCAAGAATCTTTTGACAGGTGACCAGCGAGAAGACATCCGCCATCGTTTGTCGGATAGATACGTTTTATTTCCTCATTTGCTTGGGGGATGATAATGTCCCATTCCTTATAACCATATTTATTAAATTTTAACAGTATCATCCCATCATCATAGTCAACATCATCGAAATCCTTAATCATACCGCTGATGATAAAGGAACCATCGGGACACTCTTTCATTTTTTCAATAAATAAATAGGATTGATGTTCTTCGTAGTCATAGGTAAATTTCCATTCTTTATTTCCATTGGTATCAGTTTTTAATACATAGAGCCCGTAATCCATGTGAATATCACCCACATAACTACCATAGTTTCCATGGAAAAAATAGCCTCCATCATTTGTTGCTCTTATTGACCCAATATCCATATCGTCATTTTCGAATAAATTAATCGCATTTTTCCATTCAATTGTACCGTTCACATCTGTTTTAATAAATGATATTACATAGTTTGTATAGGTAAAATTAAATGTATTTGCAATAATTTTATATCCATCATCAGATTGTTGTCTTATATAATGACTATCACCATTTTCTTCAAAGGTTTTATTCCATGCTTCAACAGGGGGAAATTCACCATCACTGTTTTGCTCATTTTGATTATTTGATAGATTAATATTATTCTCACTACTTGAAAAACTTGGAATTATACAAGATCCTAGAAACAAGATTACAATTATAAATGAGATTAGTTTTGGTACTATTTTATTAATCATTTTTTCCCTCTATCATAAATAATGAAGATATTATACAAATAATTTTCTAATAATTATTTAAAAAGGACATATCTAACATATTTTCTAACATTAAATTTGATTTGTTTTTGTCAATATGCGTGCCCGCGACACCAGCCTATATCGAGCGGAGCGAGTGGTGACAGGTGGAATTCTTACTTTAAAAAAAGCAACATCTATTTCCTTGTCATATTTATTCAGAATCTTTATGGAAAATGCATATGAGCTTTTAATCATTTACCTCCTGATGATTTGACGTTCTTTCTCATTTTTTTACATGCCCATCTACTGTCAATAACAGGTACAAAGGAATCGTATTTTTTTCCCCTTCGCCCCACCATATACGTGCAAATTCATTCATATTTGCCCATTTGTATATTTTTTCAGCAACGTTTTTTCAACCTGAATTTCGCACTTCAATCTATATTCTGCTTCTTTTTTTGATTAGAACACA
>CAZYLG010000237.1:0-2411 GCA_964648565.1 uncultured Thermoplasmatales archaeon | reverse complement strand
CGTGGTCAACACTAACGATTTAAAGACCATTTCAAAAAAGATACTCGGAAAAAAAAATCTTTCCATGCTTAAAGAACGAATGGAAAAAGGAGAATTCGTCGATTTTGACCAGGATGAATGACGTATCATCTCCTCATTGAAAAACAAGCAATCAACGAAATGAAGCATATTTTTCAACAAAGAGCATACTCATTTCAAATACAGAAATAAAAGGATTATTTTTTACGATTACATGTTGGTGATTACCGCATATTTTTTGATGTAAACAACACAGAAAAAAGGTTTACAGCTTATTAATCAAACACCGATCAAAAGCATACCGATAACTAATAAATTTTTGATTTTAAAATTTAGTTAAATAAGAAAAAAATGAGGATTTAGACCAAGAATTGATCGATTATTGGAAAGCGAGAAAGAATCCAGGTTAATAACGGATGGGTTACCTTTTTGTTTTTTGGCATGCTTACTTCAAGACTGCCCCATTCACTTTCTTGATCATAGATATCTTTTGCTTTCACTCTGATTTGATAGGTTCCTTTTTCGGTCCAATTATGAGATTGAGTGATATCTACATTTGATGCAAAAGGACCAAGCCAATCGGTTGTTTCTCCATCGCCCCAATCAATCAGGTAATAAACGGAGTTTCCATCAGGATCAATTGTGTTTATCTCATAAGCTTGATTTGTTGCAAATTCACCAGTTGTATTCCCCTCAATTGTTGGGGTTTGTGGAGGACTGTTCGTGGTGATTTCTTCATTGTTTTTAACAACAACTTCAATATCAATAGTATCACTTGTTGTCCAATCAACACTTAACCTTAGATCTAACTCGTGAACATCTCTTCGCCCACAAGATTTAATCCGAGTAGAATACGTTCGTTCAGAATCATAACCACCAACTACTACTTTGTTTCCCCCATCAAAAAAAGAGGAGGGATACGCTGCAAAGTTCATCTCGATTAATCGTTCATGGGCAAGTGGGTTTTTATCAGCAACAAAAGCAATGAAATAAAACGGGTATTCGTCGGAATTATAAACGGAATAAAGAGCATTGGCCATCGCTGGACAATAGGGACACCAGGTAGCTGTTCCTTCTTCAACAAGCACGGTGTGAGTAAAATTTTCAGTGACTATGTTTGATTCAGTTTCACCTGGTTTTGCTCCAGCACTAGCATCTAGGAAATGTGCATTAAATGGATTTCTAAATGGAGGATAGGCATATTCTTGGTTAACATTTTGGTTAAATACTGCAGCAATAACTAATAGGTTATCTTCTGTTACATCGGAAAAATCAGTAGTTTTTGGATTCCATTCGGTTGAATACGTGATTTCTTCATTATAATCTAGTTCAATTTCTTCATTAACTGCGTAATCAAGAAATCCAAAATGATATGGGTTTCCATCATCCATGATCCATCGGCTTTCAGGTTCAACAATATACACTTTTATGATGCCTTTGTATGGGTATGTATCTTCTGCTAGATTCATACTGCTCGTTGTTTTTATATCGTATTGTTGCACATCTGAAGTGACGCTATAAGCGATACCAGTTATCAAACATGAATTAATTAATAAAACAATGGTTGAGAGCAGTAAAAATGTATTTTTCGTTTTATTCTTAATCATTATTATGTCCCCTATACATATATTAACAATAGTTAATTTATAAATCTTTCCAAGTATACAACATGGCCTTAAAATAAATTCAAAAAACCTTAAAAAATAAGAAAAGAAACCCTCCCCTCTCCTTTTACAAAGGTTTACAAGATTGTTTTCATCAATAGTATTTAAGGATCTTACCGATCAGATAAAAGAGAATATATTCGTTGAATACCTGGCGGCAGTTCCTCTTTTCCCTGTTCACTCATGCGGGTAAAAACCCGATGAAAGACCTCCCTAAGTTTACCAGTATTACTTCCAAATTTGTTTTTTTGCCCAGATTCACCAGTATCTACTTTACCTTCAGATGAATCAAATAATTTTTCTTCACTATAGGATTCTTCACCAAAGTCATCTTCACCCTCTTCTGCGGCATCTTTCTCATCTACATCATCATCTTCACTTTCTTTAGGTTCATCGTCAACTCCTTCAGTTTCATAACTTCGTTCATCAGTGTCTGTAAACTCTATTAATTCATATTCGAACAAATATGATTCTGGAGTCCATCCAATCATCTTTTGAAGATCACAGTCAACATCACTAGAAAGAACCAACCAAATCTTAGCACCCTTTCCAAAATTTTCATCACTCTTTAATGGAAGACTACCAGTATTTACCTTTTCAGCAATATGAACATTTCCTTCTTCACACGCCATATCAGAACCTAGACAAATCAATCCATCTCCCGGCCAAGGATTTGGATAATAAATCAAAGTATAATTTTCAAAAGGAGTAAGATTATGTCCATTGAAC
>CAZYLG010000236.1:0-2456 GCA_964648565.1 uncultured Thermoplasmatales archaeon | reverse complement strand
GAAAAACGATTTTTCAAAAAACTATATATGTTAAGAAAACCTACGTTATTACACCATTTATGGTTTAGCGTGGTGATCATGGGGTATAATAAAACAAAAAACAAAATCCTCTCAAAATTGTGGGATAACAAAAAAAATAATGAATTCGTCTGCCCTCAATGCAGCGGACATCTCATCATCGTTCAACTTGAACCAATTGAACGATCTGACACCCCCTATACTCCATATGATACTGTTGTTGAATGTACTAATTGTGACTTTAACACACAAGCAATATCCTATACTATCCTAGGAAGCCTTCAATCATATGATCTCAATCAGGTTACCATCGCTGCATGGTCTCCAAGTGGAAGCCGAGTCGTAAAAACATTAGAACATTTACTTGATTACGATCAATTAAAAGAAGCGAAATCTTCAAAAGAAATAGTTGAGTTTCTTATCGTGGATGATCGTATTGTCCAAATCATTTAAAGGAAACACTATTTTTACATTTCCTCAAATCCATCAGTTTCACAATTTTTTAACACTCTGTTTTGTCAAAATAACGCATACCTTTTAAATAAGATGAATGAAAAACGTATTGGTGAGGATTAGGATGAGTGAAAAAAAACAAAAATATAAGAAAAAAGCACCAAATGAAATATCAATAGTCTGGGTAAATGTTGTTTAAAGACCCTTGAGTATTTTCAAAAAAATATATTCGTTATTTTTCATTGATACATAACATCGTCATCATCCGATTTCACTTTGAACGGCCGATGAGATCGATGTCGTTTGATAAATTTCCGCTGTCTTTTTTTCCCAACAAACTTAAAATCATGACGAAGCAAGCGAACATAAACCTTATCCGGCAATGGTTCAAGTCGAACAATTCCTTTTACATGTAACTGATTCAAAACCCGAAGAATGCGACCGTGAGATAAATTCAACTGATGTTCAATTTCTTCAAGAGTTACAGGATACTTTTTCTGCAGAATCTTAATGATTTGCGCATCAATACTTCCATCAACTATTTCAATCATATAAACACGATACAATCATCCAAATGACGACCTCTTATTCATACGCTCGTTTTCCCTGGTCATCCTTTTCATATAACTTATTCACATAATCTTGTAAATCATCTGGATACCCATCCGGAAATGAAACACATCCTTTGCACACGGGAAACCCAATCACATCTTCCAGATCACCAGGCTGAATATAAGCAAGACTATCCGCATCAATTTCCTTAGCAATATCATTCCATGTTTTAATTCCACCATCATCATCCCGGGCTAAAAACTCTTTTCGACTACGCATATCAATACCAAGATAACATGGTGCAATCAATGGGGGACAACCAATACGAATATGTACTTCTTTTGCTCCAGCACGACGAGCACCTTGAACCAGTTTACGAACATTAGTTCCACGAACAATAGAATCATCAACAAGCACCACTCGTTTTCCATTAAGCACCGCACGTAAAAAAGAAAGGCCTTCTTCAACGATTTTATCCCTGCTTTCCTGTTTCTGCTGAATAAAAGACCGTTCCGCTTTATCTTTCATGATTCCTTCATCAAGGGGAATACCTGATTCACGTGAATACCCTAGAGCATACCGTCGACCAGATTCTGGAACAGGCACAATAATATCAGCATCTACTGGATTGTTCTTAGCAAGTAACCGACCAAGATTCAACCGGACATCATGAACACTTCGACCCCGAATTCGAGAATCAGGTTTGGCAAAATACACAAACTCAAACATACACGGCATTTCCGTTTTCTTCACAAATTGTTTCTCAAAGATATGTCCTTTTTTATCAATGATAATAACAGATCCACCAGGGATATCTTTAACATACTCAAAATTAGTTTTCTTAAAAACTCGTGTTTCAGATGTTAAACAATACAATCCATTCTTCTTCCCAAGTACCAATGGTCGAATCTTATGTGGATCAGTAATGGCAAAAAGATAAGGATCTTCACCAGAATCCGCAAGAAACAAACTCGAATAACTTCCTTTCACCTGTTTCATCACATTTTTACATGCCTTAAAAATAACTTCAGTGGATAATTCTTTTTTATACAATTGATCAGCCATAGGCAATAATAAACATTGAATATCACACTCTGTTCTTGGAGATCGATTCGTCTTATGTTTAATCTCCGGGCAATTAATCACATTTCCATTATGTACTGCTGCAAGAAACGGATTTACTAAATATTCAGGTTGAGCATTTTTTTTCAAGGAATCAACATCATCCATACCTGCTGTAGAATATCGGGTGTGACCCAGCCCAACCAAACCAGGGGTATCTATCTTTTTTTCATCATCAAAAATATCCCGAACAAGCCCGTAATCCTTGAACACATGAATGTTTCCATCATAGGTGAGTTTTCCTGCAGATGACTGACCTCGATGCTGAATCGCAAAAAGACTATGATAAATAAAACGTGATACTGGTTTAT
>CAZYLG010000235.1:0-2550 GCA_964648565.1 uncultured Thermoplasmatales archaeon | reverse complement strand
CTGAATATCCAGGTATTGATTTTCGGATGGATCATTTAGCATAACTTTTTTTATAGGATGAAATATACCCCACATGGGGGTTACCTCTATGAAGATACTTATTACTGATAAAATGGCTAAAGAAGCCATAGAAGCATTAAAAGATGCAGGTCACAACGTTACCTTTGATGAAATGGATCACGACACTCTTTTGAATTCCATTGCAGATTATGATGCATTAATGGTAAGAAGCCGGACGAAAGCAACCGAAGAAATCGTGAAAAAAGGAGCGGAAGGATCATTAAAAGTTATTGGTCGAGCTGGTATTGGTGTGGACAATATCGATATTAAAAAAGCAGGGAATCTAGGCATTAAAGTAGTAAATGCTCCTACTGGTGCAACTATTAGCGTAGCCGAACTTGCCATTGGTCATATGCTATCTCTTTCACGACATCTAACTAAAGCAGATAGCAGTATGAAAAAAGGTGAATGGATTAAAAAACAATTGAAAGGAACTGAACTTCATGGGAAAACACTTGGCTTAATTGGCTGTGGAAATATTGGTCAGAAAACCGCTGAACTTGCTCAAGCATTTGGTATGAAGGTGACTGGTTTTGATCCATTTATTTCAAAGGAAGATTTAGCCAAACAACATATTACCAAAAAGGAAAAAATCGAAGAAGTAATGGAATCATCTGATATTATCAGCCTTCATCTTCCACATACGGAAAAAACACATTACATCATCAATGAAACTATGCTTTCAAAGATGAAGGAATCAGCGTTCTTAATTAATTGTGCTCGAGGTGGAACCGTTGATGAATCAGCATTATATGATGCATTAAAAAATAAAAAAATTGCTGGGGCTGCATTAGATGTCTTTGAACATGAGCCGCCAAAAGAGACGAAACTTACAAGTTTAGATAATATTGTGTTCTCCCCTCATCTCGGTGCAAATACCAAAGAAGGTCAAATCCGAGCAGGGACCGTTTGCGCTGAGCAAGTAATGAAAGTCTTAAATGGTGAAACACCAGATCATTGGGTGAATAAAGCCCACATGAATTAAAAAAAGAGGCACAAACTATAATTACTAAAAAGGAAATGAGATGACAATGAATAATTTAGAAGGTATCATCGATAAAATCGAACAACACATTGATGATAAGGATAACATACGGGAGAAAACATTGCGGCTTTCTCGAACTATAATTATTCATTGTCGTAAAAGTATTCAACGAATGCATCAGCAAGATTATGATACTGCTAAGACACATATGAAAAAAGCATCAGCTCAGCTTGCTGAACTTTATGATCAAACTCGAGATCATCAGGATTTGTTTAACGCTGGTTATGTAGAAAATGCAGCTCAGGAATTCGTTGAATCTCAGTGTTTCTTTAACATTCTTCATGAGGAAGACCTTCCAGATCCTGACGAGATCCAGACCACCTACACTGCTTACTTAAAAGGATTATGTGATGTAGTTGGTGAACTTCGAAGAAAAGCACTTGATTCTGTTCTCCAAGGAACGCCAGATGAAGGACAATCATATCTTCATAAAATGGAGGAAATCTATGATGCAATCATCCGTTTTGATTATCCCTCTTCATTGATCCCAATTAAGCGAAAACAGGATATTGCACGTAGTCTTATTGAGAAAACACGAGGTGAACTTGCTGTTGCCAGTTGTGAACATCGCATTGAATACCGCACTGATGAATTCCGTGGATTGCTTGATGATTTACAAAAAACAAAAGAGAAACATAAAAAAGAATTGAAGAACAATGATCTAGATATCGACCGAGTCTGGTAATTATTCCGTTTCTTCATCTTCCTCTTTTACATTATTCTCAGTAAATGACCTGATTTTTGATAGTTTATTTCGTCTTGATTCAACTTCTATAGTGCTTTTTTCTTCAAAAATAGGTTTTCGTTCTAAAGCTTGTTTCAGTTCCTCATCGATACCCTGACCTTGTTCGGAGAGTTCTTTATTTGATACTTTTTCTGTTATCTCATCGATGATACCCGCAATTTTTTGAGTGCAACATGGAATCTTTTTTATGCCGGGATGTATAGGAATGATGTGAGCAGCTGCCTTTTTGCTATCTTTATAATGAACAAGGTATAAGCTCAGTCGTTCTCGTTCCATTGGATTAAGATCGATGTGATACTCATCTAAGAGATCATAGATTGCATTGGCAATACGTCGAATTGGGGATTTTCTTCGACTAATACCATACTCTTTCACGAGTTTCTCTAGATACTCATCATCATCTGACATAGTAGTTCATCCTATCTAGAACATCTCTTTTGCATCATGTTTTTACTTTATTTCAACCGTTCAAATCATATCTTTTTAAAAGAACCTTTAAAGAGTTTCTTTGTAAAAATTACAAATTGAAATAGGGACAATGAACAAAATTACACGATTAATAACACTAGAGCAGTACTCAATTCATCCTGGATTATTATGATTTAAAAACAGAAAAGGAGGTGAAAAACGCATTTACATCAAAAACCTTTTAAATACTCTTTATATACTCTCGGAAGGGAAGGCTGGTAGTTGAATGGCT
>CAZYLG010000234.1:0-2559 GCA_964648565.1 uncultured Thermoplasmatales archaeon | reverse complement strand
GTTAAATGAGAATCTGGAGGCTGAGGTGGAAGACCGAACAGCGCAGATTCAGATGATTCTTGAGCAGAAGGATGATTTTATCAATCAACTTGGTCATGATATTAAAAACCCGTTAGGACCATTGGTGAATCTTCTGCCAATTCTTGAGAATAAAGTGACTGACCCTAAGCAGAAAGATATGATTCGGGTGATGAATCGGAATGTTACTTATATCAAGAATCTGGTTACCAAGACGATTCAACTTGCTCAGTTGAAATCTCCTTCAACGGGTTTACATTACGACACTTTTGACTTGGGAAAAGAAGTTAATGATATCCTTGGGAATAATCAGTTGCATTTTGAAGAGAAACATGTCACTGTTGATAATAGGATACAAGATGGAATTGTGATTAGTGCTGATAGGTTGAAATTACAGGAAGTATTCAATAATCTGTTGAATAATGCGGTGAAATATAATAAAGAAGATGGGGGGAGCATCATCATAAATCAGACAATGAACGATGATAATACTCTTACGGTATCTCTGAAGGATACGGGAATAGGTATGACTAAGGACCAATTGAATATGGTATTCAATGAGTTTTATAAAGCAGATGGTAGTCGGCATGATTTTGATAGCAGTGGTCTTGGGATGCCAATCACCAAGCGTATCATAGAGTTACATGGTGGAAAGATTTGGGCAGAATCAGACGGTCTTGATAAGGGTAGCACGTTTTATTTCACATTGCCCAGAAATACCCCTAAAGAAAATCAATAAGAGTGTTATAAAATCAACCGTTCAACATCGATTTCATCAGTGAACTTCTCTGCTCCCTGTTCGAGTGCTCGCTCGACAGCATACATATCCTTCATCAGGAAAATCCTTTCACTGCCGAGTTCAGTATGTTCAATCGAGTTCTTCAGGATGTTTCCATATTTTTTATAGCGGTCAATCTTTACCAGATAATCCCTGAAATCATCGACAGGAATCGGTTCATAACCTTTTGAGAAGAGCAGTTTCATAATCTTGTTCCGTTCACCGACGGTCTTACATTCGAAACGAAAAGCACTCTCATTGTAATACTCTGATAGCTCTTTGAACAATTCCCTATCATCAAGGTACTGTTTGAAACAATAAAGGTTGCCGATTTTGAAGATGTTGACCTTCTTTCTTGTGATATCGAATTCATCTATCATATCAATCACAGCAACTGTTAAACATGAAAAAGTAACCATTAAGATTTACGTAACTATTAAGAAATCCTAATAGTTACACGATTCTTAATAGTTAAAGGAGTTCGGATGCAAACAAAATTAAGCAGATTGCAGAAACAGATTCTCTCCACATTATTCTTGTATCGTAGAAAACCATTTGAGTTAACAAGAAGAGAACTATCTAAAAAGGTGGCATTAAAGTTAAAAAAGGACCACTCAAACCCATCTTTTCAAGTTGCTTTATGCAACTCTCTTAACTCACTTGAAAAAAGAGGGTTAATCGAATCAGTGAACTGGGAAGAGTACAGGTCTTATGCACAACTGACAAATGATGGAAAAAAGACAGTAAAAGAGATAAAATCACAACGGAGGAACATCCTTCTCATAGATATCGACAGCAAGATGCCTAACATTGCTCTGATGAAAATCTCCTCGTATCATAAGATGCAAGGTGACAAAGTATCACTCATCAGACATCCTTGTGTGACGGGTGATGAAATAATTCCCCACGTTTTTGATAAGGTCTATATCAGCAGCATCTTCGAAGAGAACGCAGAAAAAACAATCCGTTTTTCAAAACAGTTCAAACACGTGGAAATCGGAGGATACTACATCGATTCAATGAAAGTATTACCCTATCAGATTGAACATCTCATGCCAGATTATTCCATCTATAAATGTAATTATTCAATCGGTTGCACAAGCAGAGGTTGCATCAGAGATTGCCCGTGGTGCAATGTGAAAGATAAAGAAGGGGATTTGAGGGCTACAAATGATATCTACGAGTTCTGGAACCCGAAACATAAACACATCGAAGTGTTAGATAACAACATTCTTGCACTTCCTGACCATTTTAAAAAGATTGCACACCAAATCATCAAAGAAGACCTTACGGTGAGTTTCCACGGTCTCGATGCTCGGTTACTCGATGATGAGAACACTAAACTGCTATCGCAACTCCGTATCAAACCAGAACCAAGATTTGCATTTGATACCCCAGGTGCTGAGAACGGAGTTCTCAAAGCAATTGGATTAATGAAAAAGCATGGTATCAACAGAGCATTATGGTATGTTCTCGTTGGGTTTAACACTACTTGGGATGAAGATATGCATAGAGTTATGCTTTTGAAGAAGTACGAACAAAGACCGTTTGTGATGCGTTACAAGACGATTAAAGAACCTGAACACGAAGATTACCAAAAATATACTTATTTTGCATCATGGGTGAATCAGTTCAGGTTTTTCTCCTCCATGAGTTTTGAAAGATTCATCGAATGTAATAATGACAGGTCAAAATTAAAAAATGGTTCAGGATGATTTAGCCTCAACTCTTTTTAAGTTCATTCCTATCATTAAGGCATTCAC
>CAZYLG010000233.1:0-2568 GCA_964648565.1 uncultured Thermoplasmatales archaeon | reverse complement strand
TTTCATATGGAGGAATATGTTTTCCCGCCAGTCGAAGTAATACATTTTTCATTAAATATCTTTTTAAAAATTGAACTTTTATAATTGGTAAAATATCATAACTAATCATACTTTTTAATCATACTCATCTTACAATCATCACAGATCCCATCAGGATTATCCGTTTCTTTCACACTACAAATTTTACAAATCATATTTTTTACCTCAATTCTATTTTCTATTTTTAAAACCAGAAGAAGTGTTCATATTCTGGTAAATCTTTTTTTCCAATTTTTTCTTCATCTTTGTTTTTAATCTTTTTTTCAATGATCTCTTTTGTTTTCGTAATCTTTGGATTGGTATCATCTATATCAATAGCTTCATTTAAAAATTGCAATGCTTCCTTACAGTTACCAAGTTCTGTTGCATAGATATAACCAAGGAAATACAATGAATTTGCTCTTCTCATATCTTTCTGAATTTTTCCATGAGTTCTTTGAATCGATTTTTTTAGTGTTGTTACAGCTTCTTTAATTTTTACAAGTTTATAGAGAGCGAATGCTTTTTCATAAAGATTATCTCTGAAATTAGGATGTTTTTTTAGTCTTTTTTCTACTTCTACAATCGTTTCTTCATATCTTTTATTCAAATTCAATAATGCCAATCGCTGATCTTCCAAAAAGGGATTGTAAAACGAAGAAGGATCTCGTAATTTCTCCAAGTTTTTCAATGATTCTTTATATTTCCCCAGTTCTCTTAATGCATCAACTTTATTTTCAAGAAGAATATCATCCTCAGGATCATCTTTTAATACTAAATCACAGACATAGATGACTTTTTCATATTGTTCTGTATGACCATAGGCCATAGCTGCTAATTCTCCCTGTTTATTATCCATGTTTTTAGATAATTTTAATGCTTCATCAGCACATTCAGCAGCTTGTTTGAATTCGTCATAATCAACAATATGATGATCTGCTAATTCAAACCAATAATAATGGATTTTATCAGAAAAATCGTTACTGATTTTCTTATCCTCATTTTCTCTATCTTTTAGTATAATCTCAGTTGCAACCAGTAAAAATTTTCGTATTTCATCTGGAAAGACAAAATGTCCGAAATCATGTTCATCAAGTGATCCTTCAAACAGTTGAAGCGCCTCTTCATATTTTCCTTGATGAAGGAAGTTCACACTTTTTTCAAGGTTTTTTTTACTTTCTTCATTTGGTTCGGGATACTCTTCTTCAAATGAAAAAGAGTCACCCAAGACATCTGAAGATCCCTCGCACCACTTTTCTCTATGAATATCTACAATCTGGGAAACTTCATTATCTTCAAACGCAATTACTAATGCATTGGCACCAAGAATGCGCTTGAATTCATATTCCTCCGGATAAATTGGAACTAAACATAAAAAATCAATTATTTTTTCATCATTAATTTTCAAATGATTAAATCCATCTGGTAACATTCTTGGTTTATCAATGAACATGTAATTTAAATCTGTATTTTCAGCATAGGGTTCAGGATCATTGGTTTTTCCACCATTGTTAATGGTATGCCCAAAGCCAAAGAACGTATTATTCTTGTGTGGAAATTTTGCTGAATGCTTAATCACACTAATCGGCCAAAAATATTTGTTTTCAGTCCAATATTTCTGATCTAGTTTCCAATCTTTTGGCAATAACATCACCAGTTCAGCATAAGCGGATGCTTCTGCTTCATCTGGTACATTCATTGGTTTAGCACTCATTCCCATTGTTATTAGCATATTAAATGGGAACCGGTCATCAAGAATCAATGGGATGACATCTAAGTGAACATCAGTAGATTTTTCTTCATGAATAACAAGATCAAAATCTCCAAGATACTTTTTGATATGATTTTCAATTTTGTTCATATCTTTTTTTGAAAGATAAGCAACTTTGTTTTTATTACTCCCTGTCCTCCGGCGAACCTTTCTTTCGCCTCTTCTATTCAGATTCATAATCAACAGCAAGTATACTAAATGGTATACTGGTATATAAATTTTTAGACAAAATCGTTAGGGGGGGTTGGAAAACAATATCAATCCTATTCCCCAACTGGTATTCCAATGTCATTGATCTTTCGACAAACGCCTACGTGTTTTTTGCATTTTTCATATATTGGTTTGTGTTGGAAATCAATTCGGTGTTTATCAAAATTATTTTGGTTTTTCCCAGTGAAATCTCCGTAGATGATGGTGGAATTGAGTTTGATGATTCCAAAGACTCTTGAAAGTGCACTGATGAAATCGTTGAATTGATTAAAGCTACATTTTGTGGTGACTAGTGTTCGTGGTATTTTTAATAATATGCAATTTACATCTGCTTCATCACAACGATCTTTAACTCCTTTATCTGCGGTGAGCAAGTAGAGATCTGAGTATCTGTTTTGCTTGATTTGTTTTGCAGTATCAACGATGATCTGGTCGTTTTCATCATTACTCTTAGTAGATTTTCGTACACCAGAATACGTGTGTAATGCGTGTTGCTTATAGTATTGATACTCGGAATAAGCTAGGTATTGTGCTCTTCTTGATTTTTTGGAAAGCGTGTTTTGTAACTG
>CAZYLG010000232.1:0-2602 GCA_964648565.1 uncultured Thermoplasmatales archaeon | reverse complement strand
GGTCGGATATTTTTCAATGATAAAGATTGAAAGTTTTTTAGAACTCTTTGTTTCTGCGAGTTTTTCAGCAAGACGGGGATGAATCTGAATTCTGTTTTTTTCAGTGTTAATCTGATATTCTTTTGAGGTAATGTGTTGTTCTTTGAAAAAAGTGATAATATCCTTAAGTGAAATCTTTTTCGTTGGTTCGATGATTCCTTTCAATAATGTTCCTTGTTCAGTTATGATATCTTGATCAGTAGCTATAAATTGAGCTCGTCGTTTCATTCTGTTAGTAAGTTGTACTCCATCTTTGAATGATGAGGAACAATAATGAATGCCAATAGTAACTGGTTGATGTTCAAAATAAGTGAGGACATCATAAGCGGTTTTTTGGCTTATTTTCGCTGCAGCTGACACATCATCTTTCATTTGGTATCCTTTTTGGTAAAGAGCTTGTTCGTTTTGTTCAGAAAACTCTAGTTCATTAAGATTAATATAGTCTATCTTATGGTGGTCAGCCCATTTGATAAGATCAATGATTTCTTTTGTTTTATTTGGAATCGAAGGGATTTCTATAGCGGTTTCAACAGCTAGTTTTGTGGTTTCAATAATACATTGTGAGTAAGGACTTTGATTCATAGTTGACCAGAATCGGGGTTCTGGATGAAATCTGATTTCATCAAGTCCACTAGATACCATGTGTTTAATAAATTCCGTGTTTTTTATTCCTGAGGTATACAGATGAATATGAAAATCGAGTCCAAATGTTTCTTTTAATAATTTGATATATCGAATGGTTCGTTTGGGAACAAGTAATGGATCTCCACCAGTGATTCCTGCGCCAGTTGCTTGTATTGCTTTTGCTTCATTAATAAGAGTATTTACATCGTTTTCATCTGTTAACTTCCATTCATCTGCATAAATGACATCTTTATGTTGTTTGTGTTTACTTAGTGGACAATAATAACAATGAGCTGGACATTTCCCGGTGATCAAAACTACCATTTTAGATCCTTTTGCACACATGGTACAAGCAGAGGAAAGAGATGATACGTATTGACTTTGATGTAACCAATGATATCGTTTACCCATAATCTTAGTTCAATCCTTTTTGAGTGATTTGAAATAATGCAGTTTTTCCTTCTGGTTGGGATCGATGTTTCATCATGGTTGCTTTTCGTTTGTTCACCCCGGTTTTTTCAAGTTTAATGATGGTTTTCACTAAATGTTCCACATCGCGATTAGTAAATGGTTTTACTTCTCCGTTTTTATCAGTAAAGACTTGTTCCACGATTAACACGTAAAGGTTTTGATCTCGAGCTGCTTTTTGTAAACAAGCGATTTGTCGAGTGAAACTTCTCATGCATTCTTCTTTGTTCTGATCTAAATGTAATCGATAGAACATATTAATGGTGTCAACGATGATGAGTTGGACATCTTGGATTTTAATTGCGTTTTGAATCATTTTTTCTTGATCGCTTTGGGTGGTCGGTGAAAAAATGAGGATGTTTTTCAACAGTGTGTCCTGGTTTTCTTCTGGTATTATTTGTTGTAATCGTTCCATTGATACGCCTTCACTATCAATGTATGCGACTTTTTTACCAGAAAGAGCACATTCTCTTGCTGCTTGCAAGCATACATTAGTTTTTCCAGTACCTGCTTCGCCGAAAAGTTCAGTGATGATTTTTTGTTCCAGTCCTCCCCCTAGTAATGTATCTAGAGGACTGCATTGGATTGATAACCGAGTCATTCGTAGTCAAAGAGAAGATATGGGTTTCTTGCTAAAAATGTTACGTTAGATAGCATACCAATTACCGGCTCATATAATGTTATTATCAATTGTTAAAAATGATAAAAATGGGACAATTCATGACATGATTGGGGCTTTTTTTCTTTTTTATACGTTTAAATTTACCTTAAAATGTAGTATTTCGTCATAAGTGATGGCAACATTTATATGAGGCATCCCCATTCTTGGGAAAAAACTGTTTGTGTTTGATATTTAAAAGGACTTTATGTAAGACGTGATGTACATGGCAAAACGAAGTAAAAAACAGGTTAAAAAAGATGAGAACAAGGTCATTAAGATTTTACAATCTTATGCCAAAGAAAGTATTGATACTCTCGCAGATAAATGTGGTTTTTCCGGTCCGAAAGTTCGACGGATTATGAAAAAATTAGAGGATAATGAAACCATTTGGGGTTATCATGCAGTAACTGATTATGAAAAAATCAAAAAAAGTGAGTATATCCTCTTAATTAAGAAAGCAAATACACCGCTTGATGAACTTGCAAAAAAGATCGTTGCCCGAGATATCGATGAAAAAGCTGAAGAAGTTGATATAATGATCGGATCAAGTTATTATATGCATGGGATTTTTGATTGGTTGATCTGTTTTGTTGCTGATGATCTTCCACATGCAAAAAAATTTGAAAGTGAACTAGTGAAAATGTATAAACCATACATTTCTGAAACACAGTTACTTGAAAATATTTTTCCAGTAAAACGATGTGGTATCAACAATCCACATATTGATGAACTCAAAGAATTCTTATAAATTCTTTTTTTCATTTTTTTATTTTTTATTGTTTAGTGAACGGACCATCGATATCAAGTGTT
>CAZYLG010000231.1:0-2618 GCA_964648565.1 uncultured Thermoplasmatales archaeon | reverse complement strand
TTCTTTCATAGTAACTCAAAACAGCACAACAATTATCTATCATGTTTTATATTTTATCTTAATAAACTATGGCAATGGAAACACAAATCATCAACAACATCAGATTCAAAAAATGCAAAGATTGTTATCAGTTCAAACCTGTTGACGAATTCCATAAAGCAAAACATGGTCGATTTGGTGTAACAGCCATATGTAAACAGTGTGTTTCCATCCAAAGGAAGCATGAATATGAATCTGATAAGAACCTTCGTGAAAAACGGAGAAGACAAGCAAAAGAATATTACCAGGACCATAAGGAGCAAGTCAAGGTATATGTTAAAAAATGGATGAGAGAACATCCTGAGTATGTCAATCGATATGTGAAGAGATGGCAAGAACAAAACAGGGAGTATTACCGCAAGTACATAAGAGAATACCAAAGGTATTGGAAAAAGAAAAAATGATTTTTATTCAACTTTGTTTATGATTATGAACAATCATTACCCATTTTTCAAATCATTAAGCAGCAATAAAGTTACCTTACTCCATCATCCTTAGATATATGGCCTGAAGTCTTTTCCTTAATAAGAATAAGTTGATAATTGAAAATGATGTGAGTATCTCATAAAGTCGTCTATTCTTTACTAATAGTTCTTTGAAGGGTATATGTTTCGAATTGTATTCAACCCATTTGTTATTATAATCTATTTTGAAGTCTTTATGAATGATGTTATTCCTAAGCTTTCTATCAAAATGTCTTTTAAAAAAATGAAAATCTGGAATGCTTTTGGTTGATTTCAATATGCTATGAAATCTTTTTTTTGATAGTTTTTTATAATCTTTCTCGCTGATTTCCTGGTTTAGATATACCATATTATATGAACAAATCATCAACTTTACAAGAGTCTCATAATACCCTGAAAGAGTTCCATATAAATCAATAATCTCGTTGACTGATTTACGAGTGAATCGGAAGGGTTTCCTATAAAGCGAATCATGTATCTCTTCATTTCTAGATATCAAGAATTGATAATAACTCATTATCTCTGGAAGGTCAATATTAGATAAGAAATCCTTTAATTGATTGACATTCCCATTCGAATAAGCAACCTCGATAAGATTGTTATAGAATATCAAATAATCATTCATATTTTCATTTGAGTATTCATCAAAAAAAATAGTTGGTCTCATAGAATCAATTAAATTTCTAATCTCTTTTTCATCAGCCTTAATACCAAATATTTCATAAATTGTTTTTCGAATCTGTTCTGGGTTTATCTCCTCTCCTTTTTCACGTTTTGATTCAATATCTTCAATATAATCAAACAATTCATTCATCTTTTTTACGACTTCATCAGAATTATTAAATCTCTTATTTGGAAAAAAATTCTTTAGTTGATATTTAATCGCATCAACAACCTTGTCAGCATCAATTTTTATTAGACCCATATTAATCCATCAGAATATAATCTAAAATTACTACAATATAATTTAATGTTTATGTATACCTAAAAATTCTGATGAATCAAATACACAAGTACATCATGGATGGGAAACAAAAGACTATAAATGAATATATTATAGCACAAAAATGAGGGAGAAATATTCCTAAAATGCTAAATGATGATGCAAATGTATTAGCTGAGATTACGGTAGGTACCTTTTCATGGGCATTCAAGAAAAAATATCTGAAAATAATTGCATATAAAGAAAAAGATGGGAAACGAAAAAAAATAAAAGATACTTTAAAAATTATTGTTACAGATTTTCATTCGAAGAAAATCCTAGAGAAGAATGACAAGTATACTAATGAGACTGTTATTCCTCTCCCTCATTTTACTCAACTTTACAATGTTGAAGTAGAATGGTGTGAGCAAGTATTAACGAAGAAAAAGATATTATTTTTAGAAACAGAACTGGAATTTAATTTTACAGATTGGGCTGCAATAGAAAACGAAAGTAAAATAGAGCGCGAAAAAAAGCTCAATGATGCTATGCGTTACCCATATGTAATACAATGTTCAAACGAATTATGTACGGAGCCTTGCATAAAGTACAAAGTAAATTCTCCAACCGTAAAAATGGTGCGAAAAGGAAGGTTATCTTGTAAAAAATGTGGACATAAACTTAAACTTATCAAGGATGGAGTATCTTACCATTAAAAGTTGATATATGATATCATCACGTTCTGCAATATCAATAGAAATAGTCATTTATAATTGAAAAAAAGAGAATGAACATTGCTTATCTGTGGATATAATCCCATACTTTTTTCCATCACCATATGCATTATATCTGGCATATGAACTTTGTAAATCCCTGGAATCCAGACTGTGGATTCAGTACAAATGAAAATCAAAAATTACTTCAATACCATGAAGACAAAGGCGGATTGCTATTCACCGAATTCAATGTAACCCAAGGGATGCTTGGAAAAAAACGTTCAATAGATGCTATCAGATTCCCTCAACTCGACAGCGGTAGCTACCAGAGTGCTGGAAACTATGAAAAAATCAGAGAACTGATACAAGATTATAAAGTTGAACTTATCGAAGTGCATAAATGGGGATTTTACGGCTTCGGTCAGTTAATTGGAAAATCAACTATTCTTGAACAACACTGGAATCCTCACCAATTTG
>CAZYLG010000230.1:0-2654 GCA_964648565.1 uncultured Thermoplasmatales archaeon | reverse complement strand
GGTTTTTCCCATGCCAATTGCAGAATCGTTGTAAGGCACGAAGATACACAGGATGAGATTTATCACTAATGTTTTTCAACCAGGTTTCAACTTCTGGATACTTTTTTAGTTGTGTTTTGGAAAAAGTTTTATAACTCGTTGTTTCGTTTAATCTCTTTGGGGTTGACACCAAGATTATCAGCCTCCCGACCCCTTGAGTATGACCAGTACTCTTGGGGTCATTATTCTACTAAATATTTGAATATACTCTTTAAATTATATTATCAATATTATAATGGTTTTTCTCCTTATAAACACGTGGTTTAGGTGGGTGAAAGTACTCTTATAATCAAGGAGGATTACTGGTTTTTTTTCATGATAACATTATCTCATATGTGTTTTAACAAAATATTTATTTTGTTACTTAAAACTCATATTAGTTTATAATTTTAGTATTTTGTTTTACTACTTTGACCAAGATGATTTTTTCTAATAATCCTACAAAAACATAAAAATTTCTTTGTTTTTGGAATTATGTAGGAATTTTTCATGAACGGGTTTAATATATGGTTTAATTTTTATATATTACTAAAACGAGTTGAGGTGAAAAAGGATGAAGAAAAAAGTTATGATTAGCATGGTTGTTGTAGTAGGAATCCTATTTTCAATTGCTCCTATTACAAATATGGTAAAATCAAAAGAAACTGGCTATGTAGCATTCCGAACATTTCCTGGCGGTGTAACAATCACTTTAGATGGAATTGGCTCTAAAACCTCTGACGAGGGGGACTTCGGTTTAGTTATATGGAATGATCTGGATCCAGGTTATTATGAGTGGACTGCAAGTAAACTCGGATATGTTACCCAATCGGGTAATTTTAAGCTAATTACTGTTAAAGAGGTTACTGTGATAATGGAACCCGAGCTAGAATCAGATTTGGATGCAAGTTTAGTTATGCCGCCATATGTGACTGAAGAAGAACCTTATGTTCAAGGTTCCATATTTGTATATAATGTCGGCGATGAAGGTTCGCAGTTGGATTGGGCGATAACTGACCATCCAACTTTTGGTTCAGATTGGGCTTTCACTCCTTCATCATCAGGAAATGATCTCACACCAGAACAAGGAGCATTTGCTGTAACAGTAACATATGTAATTCCACCTTCGTGGGGAGAATATGGTGGATTTTTCCGTCTTGAAAATGTTGAAGATGTCGATGATGTAGAATATCTATATTATACACTAATTGTGAGTTCTGCAATTCCTTATAGTTATGATCAGTGTTCTTGTTTGATGGAAATATTCCCTGAGATGGTAGTTATCAATCCTTTAACTGGTGAATCTCATACAGTGGATGCTAAATGGGGCTTCTTTGTTGATCTTGATTTCGATGGCATTTGGAATATCGTTCATTTACAGGATGGAAGTGAATTACCTGTGACTTATAACGAAGAATCTGAGGAGTATATAATTGAAAGCAATGATTCACCGTCTCAAGAGACAGAATGTTCTCAAGATGAAATTATAAGTTATTCTCTGTATTGTTGATGCAGAATTTAATGAGAATAATCATTCATCTCCTTATTCTTTTCATATTTTTAACTTTAGTTTCTTTTTGATGAAAATAATATAAATAATATTAGATTAATTATAAATAGAAGATTATTCATAAATATTATAATGAATCTGTAATGGAATTTTGATAATATGAAATGTATGTTAGTACTTTCTATAATATTCCTTTCAATGATATCCGTGGACTGTGTTGGAATGATTCCAATAGAATATGATCTTTCTTATCAAATTGAAAGTAAGACTATTTACGTTGATGATGTCCCAGGTGAGGGTTACGACAACCCTTATGAGGATTACATAACCATACAAGATGCAATCGACAATGCAAACTCAGGAGATCTTATATTTGTACATAATGGCACATATATTGAGAACCTCATTATTAACAAATCAATAAAATTACACGGCTCGAGCAAATACAATACAATAATTGACGGTAACAATATATCTAATACAATATCAATAAACGCATCAAAAGTAAATATTTTTAATTTAAAAATTATAAATGGTAATTTAAAACTTGGTGGCGGTGGAATTTATATTTCTAATAACCATAAAACAATACATTCAATAAGCTTATCAAATTGTTTTATTAAAAATAATAATTGCGGAATAATCCTATCAAATTGTAATAACATTACAATATTAAAATGTAATTTTCAGTCAAATAAACAACAAAGTATTTTGTTTGAAGACTCATTTAATGATATTAATATAAAACAAAATACAATTGTTAATAATGGAGAAAGATTAGATGATAACTTATATTCTTCAGGAGGAATTCATTTTTTCGGTTCGTCTAATTTTTGCTCTAATATCAATATATCAAGCTCTATAATTCAGGGGAATCAGGATGCGGGAATTTTTTTGACAAATGTTAGTAACGTTACCATTTTCAACAACACAATCTCAAACAACTCCATTAAAGGAATAATTATTCTTGACTCTGTTGACGTTAACTGTTTAAATAATGTCATTGAGAACAATCCAACTGGAGTTTATGTCGCGGCATATGGTCCAAGCAAATTTAATGGAAATATTGTATTTAAAAAGAATTTTATTTCTACGACTTGTAGTAATGATTCAACAATATTTGATT
>CAZYLG010000229.1:0-2679 GCA_964648565.1 uncultured Thermoplasmatales archaeon | reverse complement strand
TTCTACTTGTAATTTCAGGAAATAAGGTTCTGTAGTCTCGATTTGTTATCAACCCATGTTGATTAACAAACTCTAATGCTTTTCTCTGTCGATGGTTCAAATGAACTGATTTACTCTGATCAAAATTTTCTTTTGTTGAAAACAAAGTTACTAGCATACTTTTTTTTGTTGCTTCAATAGCTGGCATTTTTGGATAAAGCACATGATTGTTGTGTTCATCAATGATCTTATCCCAGCCTTCACCAATTTCCTCAATGTATTTTACTTTGGAAAGTACATTTGCTATCACGGGATTTCTTGAAAATTGTTGAGAGGTAATATTCTCCGGAGAAATACCATCAGGGAGTCCACCAATATTGTAAAATTCGATTCGATCATCAAACATTTTAATGATTATCTTACCATGTTGATCCTCATAATCCCGATGACATACGGCATTAGTGATTAATTCTCTAACTGAAAAACGTCCATATTCTGGGATATCTTGCCGTCGTACCTCACCAGGATGTAATCGAGACATCAACGCCGTGTGTTCGATAATATATTCATTGCATTTATCAATTTGCTGAAACAAATTTGATTTAAACTCTTTATAATCAAGTTTCTCACCACCAACAGCTACTCCTTTATATCGAGCTAATGCAATATATGAATGAGAAAAAAAGTCTAACGGATGTTTTCCCAACAAAAGTATTCCTGCATTCGTTGGTTGATCATCTTTGATGAGATGTAAAGCCTGTAAAAGATCTTTAGATTTACCTGTAATTCCTTTTTCAGAAATCTGTTCATAACGAGGAATAAACGAATCTGTAATATAATCCCAATCCAAATCCTTTAACGTAGATTCTTTACAGATTTGACGATCCCAAGACATGTTTGCTGATTGTAATGATAATCTTCTAATTTCATTTTGTCCTAATCGTTGATTTGTTTTTCCAACTCGTTTATATGCTCGTCCAAACGCAAAAACTGGTTTACTTGCGTTTTCAGAAACAGTGATCACCATAATCGTTTTCCCAGACTCCGTTGTCACGTTAATAAGTGGATAAATACAAGGGTCAGTGTTCTGTTTAATTGAATTTGCTAGTTTTTCAACTGAATTCTTTCCAATTTCAACACCCAATACTGTCCCATCGTCCTGTATGCCTACATAGATGTTTCCGCCATGAGTATTTGAAAACGCAGCAACGGTTTTGACAATGTCCTTTGATTCAGCTAAGGAATATTTGAATTCAATACAATCTGATTCTTTTGAAAATGATTTCATCTAATCAAACTCTATAACATAAACAAATTTTGAAACGTTTTTCATTCATCCCATTACCTGTTTTAAACATCGGATTCTGGTAATAAAAAAGAACAATAATCGGTAATTATTATGTATCAACTGGTTGTTTAGGATCGTCCAAGTACTGTAACTGAAAATCCAGTATCTTTCCAT
Organism: uncultured Thermoplasmatales archaeon; assembly: GCA_964648565.1. GTDB lineage: Archaea > Thermoplasmatota > E2 > DHVEG-1 > DHVEG-1 > EX4572-165. Next base: position 1,238 of record CAZYLG010000229.1, on the reverse strand, counting down.
TTCTTATGATCAACTACATTCCGCGTGTCAACTAGATTTTTTGATCGCATATTGGTAATAGCTGCTGGATCAATGGTTTTAAACTCGTTATGATCTGTAACAAGAACTAAACAATCTGCATCATGAGTGACAATAGATAAATTAGTTGAAACCTCTGGATTATTTTTAATTAATGGATCATACAGTGAGACCAAGTATCCTTTTGATTCTAGAATAGTACGGATTTCATAGGAGGGACTTTCCCGGTCATCATCAACATTACCTTTATAGGCAACACCAAGAAGAACAATTGATGCATCCGTTTTATTACCAACAACTTGTTCAACTAGAGAAACTACTTTTTTTGGCATACTATCATTGATCTTTCTAGCAAGATGAATCAAGGGAGTATCCTGATTTACTAAGAACCAGGGATCAATAGCGATACAATGCCCACCAACACCTGGACCTGGTTTGTGTAAGTTCACCCGAGGATGAAAATTCGCTAGGTTAATTGCTTCCCACGCATTCACATTAAACTGAACTAGTCGCTGCGAGAGTTCATTAGCAAGTGCAATATTTACATCTCGATACGTATTCTCTAAAAGTTTCACGGTTTCAGCCGTGGTACAATCCGTAAGATGAATTGGAGCAGTAACAAAACGATCATAGACTTCTTTAGTCCTCAAAGCAGATTCCTCATTGATCCCACCGATGATCCGATGATTATATTGCATTTCATGAATAGTATCACCAGGAATCGCTTTTTCAGAAACATACGAAAGAAAATACTTTTTCCCGGTTTCATCAAGCAATGGTTTCACCGTGTTCACTGTTGTTCCTGGTGAAACCGTTGATTCAAGAACCAATAGATCACCATCTTTAAGAACAGAACAAACACTTTTTACTGCACTAACAACAAACGAAATATCACATGTTTTCTCTTCAGTAATAGGAGTAGGAAGGGTGAGAATGAACACATCAGATTCTTGTAATGATTCAATCGGAGTAAAATATTCTTTTGCTTCATCAAATAATGAATCTAATCCTTTTTCTTCAAAAGGAAGCCTTCCTTTTTTTAACAAATCAATTTTATTAGTATCAATATCAAACCCATACACATGTATTTCAGATCTTGCGAGTAACAACGCGGTAGGAAGACCCATATACCCAAGCCCAACAACAGTTACACTTTTGATTGTAACACCTCCAGGATTCTTTCAGCGGTATGTCCGTCACCAAAAGGATTCTTCCAGTCT
>CAZYLG010000228.1:0-2727 GCA_964648565.1 uncultured Thermoplasmatales archaeon | reverse complement strand
TAAATCAATAATAATTCTTTGTTTTCGAGATAGTTTTTCTACCCTCCTTTCTGGCACCCATCCCCTGTTGATAACTATTTTGTTGTAGATCTGGCCGAGAGAAGACAATACGAAACCAAATGTTTTCATATTCAATCAATGGTTTCTCCAGTTTGTACTCATTCATGGCATCTCTTTGTTTTTTAAAGTGCTAACCTGTAAATTTTACATTTTGCTATTTTTATATTGATTATTTAAATACAATTATTTGTACAGTATATCAAAAGGTGAATGGAGTATGTCTGAATTTATCTGGTGTTGGAATAAGGGCAATATCAAGATCTTTAGCTGTAATGATGAAATAGTAAAAAAAGCTCAAAGACGTGGATACCAAATAAAAAGAAAAATCATCAACTCCCACATTTATGGAAGTTAATATTTTTGAGTCTTCTCCAATTTTATTAGGGAAATCTATTGATTTCCTACATATATGATGTAATGCGAATAATTGATCTAATCATATTCTTACCAATATTGAATCATTGACGATAAGTGCAATCTTATTGAAATCTTAAACTTATTCATCATTTATCAAGGATTCACTTATGAATATAATCTATGAAAAAACTAAAGTTTCTTGAAGAAATCACATCAACCTAAAAAAGAGATGAATCAATTTTTTTAATGTATTCATTAAAATGAAAATATAATGAATAACACATCGAAAATTAATAATATTAGAAAAATGGTGTGATATTATGAAAGAATTTAACATCGTAGAAAAAGTAGGAATTTCATACATAAGTTATTCTGATGCTGTAAAACAAGCGATACAGAATATTGATAAACAAGTTTACTGGTTCGAAGTCATCGAACAAAGAGGGAGAATCACAGAAGATGACAAAATCGAATTTCAAGTTATCATTAAAATAGGATATAGGTAAAGAGAAAAAATTTGAAAAAGTCGGTGGCACCTATGAATAAAGATGAAAAAAACATGTATCCTAAACCAGTAATGGTCGTAAGCCGATGTCTTGAATTTGAACCAGTACGATATAATGGTCAAATCATGCCTTGCCCATTAGTCAAAGACCTTGAACCATATGTTGAATATATTAAAGTCTGTCCAGAATATGAAATTGGATTAGGTGTACCCCGAGATCCTATTAGAATTGTGAAACAAAACGATGAACTACACTTAATTCAACCAAAAACAAAAGAAGACATTACTAATAAAATGAATCAATTCACAACAAATTTCATTCAACAACTTCCAGAGGTAGATGGATTTATTTTCAAATCAGATTCCCCTACGATCGGTCTTCGCAATATTAAAATATACAGTGGTGTTGAAAAAGCTCCTGTTGTCCAACGTGGTCATGGTTTTTTCGCAGGTCAAATTCTAGACGCCTATCCTGATTATCCAATGGAAGAGGATAATCGATTGAGGAATAATACTATTCGTCATCATTTCTTAGTGAAACTGTTTGTTTTCGCTGGATTCAGAAGAATAAGAAATCAACATGATCTTGAGCGTCTACGAGAGTTTCATAAGAAAAATCATTTTCTTTATTCTCTTTACAATCCAAATTATTCAGAGCAAGGAAAAAAGATTTTGGTTAAAAATGATGAATCGTTTGAGGATATAGCAGATGAATATGTTGCTTCTTTGAAGAAATTGTTTCATAATCATCCACAAGCTGATGACTATCTGCGAGTCTGGAATGAAATAATTGATTACATTCAACCAAAGATTACTGCTGAGGAAAAAAATTTCTTGGATTCTATTTTGTTAAAATATCAAAAAAATAAGATTTGTCAAACTGGCGTTACCGATATGCTTCGCAGTTTTGTAATTCGATTTCCAGATGACTTTATAGAAAAACAAACAATATTCTCACCATATCCTGAACCATTGCTTCCTACTCTTGAACCAAAAAGAGATAAAAATTATTGGAAGTAAAATGAGTTGAGTGAATAGATGAGTTCAGCAACACCGATTCGTCTCAATCAAACATTCAAGTTTCAAACCTTTATATATCACAATTATAAGGTATATAATTTAGAGCAGGATGATGAAAAATATGAAGAAAAATTATGTTATTATTGGTGGAACCTCAGGACTAGGTCTTGCTGTTGTTAAAAAATTATCACAATATAATCATCATCTCTTGGTTGGATCACGCAATGAACGAAATATCAAAGATGTAAAGCAGGCAACTTTTTTTCATTGTGATGTAGTAAACAATACCTTTGAATTTCCAGATAACATCGAAACCATTGATGGATTGATGTATTGTCCAGGTTCCCTAAACTTGATGCCGTTTAAGCGAATAAAAGAAAAAGATGTAATGGTTGAATTCAAGATTAATGTCTTTGGATTGTTAAACACAGTTAAATATTTTTTACCCCTGCTACAAAAAAACCCACAGGGATCAAGCATTGTGCTGATGAGTAGTGTCGCAGTGAAAAGGGGAATGAAATACCATACTCTGGTGGGCGCAACGAAAGGAGCAGTTGAAGGTATTACTCGCTCTCTTGCCGCAGAATTTGCTCCGATGATAAGAGTGAATGCTATTGCTCCATCAATCACAGAAACACCTCTAGCAAAAAAATTTGTATCAAGTCAAAAAATTCGATCAAATTTAGAACAGCGTCATCCACTTCAACGCATAGGAGAACCAATGGATATCGCTTATGCGGGGGTTTATTTGCTTTCTGAACATTCAAGATGGGTGACTGGTCAAA
>CAZYLG010000227.1:0-2743 GCA_964648565.1 uncultured Thermoplasmatales archaeon | reverse complement strand
AAAAACATAAAAAAACAAAAAAATGATACTATTTATTAAATGTGTGGTAGAAGAAATAGGAAGATAATGGAGGATTATTTCGTAAGGGTGAAAAAATGAAAAGTAATTTGAAAAAAGATTTGGATCATAATAAGTTTACTATTGGCTCATGGATTACAATTGGAGATGAAAATATATTTTTGCCAGTGGATTTTGATTAAATTATTTAGTAATAAATGTTAGAGGAGAGAGATGATTTGAAAGTTTACATTCATATTGGCCTGCCAAGGACAGGGACAACCTGGCTTCAAAAAAAAGTTTTTCCAAAATTAACCGATGTTAAATTATTTACAAAGTATAACACTACACATAATCGTCTTAATCCGTTATTTTGTAATTTGAAATCTGAAAAAATAAATTTAATTTCTACGGAATCTCTTAGTGGTTTTACAGGCTTGATGAAAGACAAAAAGAATATGGTAAATAGGTTCGAGAAAGCAAAAATATTAAAGAAAATTTATCCAAATGCATCAATTATACTTGTTTTGAGGGATAAAAATGGTTGGACTAAATCAATGTATAAAAGATATATCCACAAATCTTATAGAGATTTTGCAACATTCAATGAATATAAAGAATCTATTGATGAATATGATCTTGATTTTGAGAGTTATGTCATATTATTGAAATCATTATTTGATGATGTATTAGTCCTGGATTTTAATTTGTTGAAGAATGATAATAGAAGATTCGTTAAAGAAATTTGTGACTTCATGGATATTGAAGTCCCTAAATATTCAATTAAGAAAATTAATAAGAGTAAATCATTTAAGGACATAAAAAAAAGAGAATTTATTAATTTATTACGAAATATTAAATGCCCTAAATCAATAATTGGTGTATTTGAGACCTTAATTTGGCGTATATCTACAAAAAGTAAATATAATTGACTGAAATCTGCTTCCCTCAATAGGAGCAAACTCCAATGTATTAAAACCAAGTAGAGATAAATCCATATGTAAATTTGAAAAATAAGTTTAACCATATCTACTTTAAAAAAAGAATCTCATAATCAGAAGAGGATTTTGACCATGAAAGTATTTATTCATATTGGTTTACATAAAACGGGGACAACTTTTTTACAGAAACAGGTTTTCCCTTATATTGAGGATATTCATTATGTAGAAAAAGAGGAATCAATACGTTTTGATATGAACCTTAATGAAAAAAAAGTTAATCTGATTAGTAATGAAGATTTATCAGGTAATCCATGGTTGAAGAATGTCCATGATCGTTTCCGTATTGCTGACCGGTTAAAAAGAGTGTTTCCTAAGGCGAAAATTATTGTTGGTACACGTAATAAAAGTTCTTGGGTAAAATCTCTTTACAAGAATTATGTCCGTAAAGGTGGAATTTACGATTTTAAGACGTTTAAGAATGATATTTTTGAAGAAGATTATTTGGAATTTGATGAATATATTAATTATTTAAAAAAATTGTTTGATGATGTTTATGTTTATCAATTTGAAGACTTGAAAAAGGATTCATTTCAATTTGTTAAAGATATGTGTGAATATATTGGTTGTAGTGTTCCATCATTTGACAATCAAAAAAGAAACGTAGCTTGGAATGATCGTCAATTGAGATTAGCTCGATTTTTGAATAAGTTTTGGTATCATAAATATTTTAATGAAAAAGGTGTTATTCACGATCGATCTGGTTTGCCTAATCCTCGTTTTATTGTTTCTCTTTTTAATGGTGGTGAAAAGTGAAAAAGAATTTAAAACAGCAATTGCGGCAGGGAAATTTTACACTTGGTTCGTGGATTACAATTGGAGATGAAAATATCGTTGAGTTGATGGCGCAAAGAAGTTTTGATTGGTTGACCATTGATATGGAACATAGTGCTATTACGTTGGATGTTGCTCAAAGGTTAATCCGGGTGATTGATAGTTGTAATGTATCCCCCTTGGTTAGAGTGGGGGAAAACAATGCGAATTTGATTAAACGGGTTATGGATGCTGGTGCGGCTGGTGTTATTGTTCCAAATGTGAAAAATGTTGATGATGCAGAAAAAGCGGTTAAATCAGTTAACTATCCTCCAATTGGTTTTCGAGGAGTTGGTTTGTCAAGGGCTCAGAAATATGGATTTGGCTTTGATGAGTACAAAAAGGATCTTCAAAAGAAGGGGGTTGTCATTGTTCAGATTGAACATATTCAGGGTGTTAAACATTTAGAAGAAATATTAAGTGTTGATGGTGTTGATGCAAGTATGATAGGTCCATATGATCTTTCTGCGTCTTTGTCTATTCCTGGTGATTTATATAATCCTCTTGTTTTAGATCAGATAGATCAATATGTTAAAATATGTAAGAAAATGAAGAAGCCTGCAGGTATGCATGTTATCCCTCCAGACATCCAGGAAGTTAAAAAGCAGCGAGAGAAAGGTTTTTCTTTTTTAGCGTTTAGTTTAGATACTTTATTTTTGGGGAAAAAAATTGATGATGAATTAGGTGGATTAGTATGAGAATAGTTGGAATTATTCCTGCGAGAATGGGTTCTTCTCGTTTTCCAGGCAAACCATTAAAAGAAATTTTAGGGAAAGCAATGATTTATCATGTGTATCGGAGAAGTTTGATGTCGGATAGACTTGATGAGTTGTATATTGCAACGTGTGATACTGAGATTGAAACGTATTGTAAAAATCATGATATGAATGTGGTGATGACGAAAAAAACGCATAAACGTGCTTCTGATAGGGCAG
>CAZYLG010000226.1:0-2755 GCA_964648565.1 uncultured Thermoplasmatales archaeon | reverse complement strand
TTGAACATAAGACCTTGATGGGTATGCCAAAGGAACCAACGATTTATAATGAAGTTAGCACGGTTACTGATTGTAAAAATGTGTATGTGACTATTGGTGGAGGTAGTTGGCTTCATGCTGTTGTTCAAATTAAAAAACATCATCCTGATGAACCCAAAAAAGCAATTGATACTGCGTTCAAGGGTCATGGGAGTTTGAAACATGTAGTAGTTGTTGATGAGGACGTTGATATTTATGATCCATTAGCTGTGGAATGGGCAATTGCCACTCGGTTTCAAGCAGATAAGGATTTAGTAATCAAAGAAAAACAACCTGGTAGTTCTCTTGATCCATCTGGTATTCATATTCCAGGTGAGAAAACAAAAACTGCGAAAATGGGTCTTGATGCAACCATTCCCGAACATGTCGATAAAAAGAATTATGAGAAAGTAAGTTACAAATTAGTTGATGTTGATGATTACATCAGGTAAAGGTAAACATCGTGTTACCCTTGAGCAACAAAAGATCGGGAGGGATCTCTTATTGATTCTTAAGGGCGGAGAGCAACCACATGTAGGAGCGGTTGTGGTATGTGAACCGGGTAGAAATGCTAGGATTGTTCGATTGGGATCTCATAAGGATCATATTGTGTTAGAACCACTTGCTAAAACTGCATCTGAAAAATATGAAATAACGGTGGTTGCAGTTGGTGGCATTCATATTGATCATGCAACTAAAAATGATATTGATAAAATAATTCAGAATTGTAAGGAGATTGAATCATGTATTTAACAAAAGAAGAAGAAGCAATGCTTGATGGTGAAGCAGGAGATGTCAAAGAACGATTGTTTCGATTGTTGGTCCGGCTTGGTGATATCTATGGTGCTGAAAAAATGATTCCTGTTGGATCAGTGCAGGTAGCTGGTGTTTCCTATAAATCCATTGGGGAACCAGGAACTACTTTTCTTGAGGATATGGCATCTAAGAATGCAAAAGCACAAGTTCTCACGTTTTTAAATCCAGCTGGAATGGATTTGGAGAATTATGAGGAACTTGGTTTTCCAAAGGATTTTGCAAAGAATCAACTACGGATTATTAATGCATTCAAAAAAATGGGGATTGTAATAACATCTACCTGTACTCCATATTTAGCAGGGAATCTTCCCCGGTTTAGGGAACATATTGCTTGGTCTGAATCTTCAGCTGTTTCTTTTTCCAATTCAGTGATTGGCGCTCGAACAAACCGGGAGGGAGGACCCTCTGCTCTTGCCGCATCAATTTGTGGTCGAACTCCCAAATATGGGTTACATCTTTGGAAGAATCGGCAGCCAACGATAAAGGTGCATGTTGATGCAAAGTTATCTTTTACGTCTGATTATGGAGCACTTGGATATTTAGTTGGTAAAAAAGTGAAAAACAAAATCCCGTTTTTTACAGGTATTAAAGAAGCTAATACAGATCATTTGAAATCACTTGGTGCAGCTATGGCAGCATCTGGAGCTGTTGCCTTGTATCATATTGAGAATCTTACGCCTGAATCTGATTTAGTTGATACTGATGTAACTGAAACAATTACTGTTGAACAAAAAGATATTGATGAAACCTATGAAACATTGAGTCAGGGCTCAAAACCTGATATCGTGATTCTTGGTTGTCCTCATGCATCATTAAGAGAGATTGCTACGCTTGCTGAAAAAGTAACGGGTAAGCAATTGAAAAAGCCTGTTTGGATCTGTACATCCCGGATGATGAAGGAAGCAGCGGACCGAATGGGTTTTTCACAAACGATTAATGATGCAGGCGGTCATGTGGTAGCTGATACGTGTATGGTAGTATCTCCTATTGAACAAATGGGGTATAAGCAGACTGGGGTAAACTCTGGGAAAGCAGCTAATTACATGCCTGGTTTTTGTAAACAAAAAGTAGTGTTTGCTAATATTGATAGATTGATTGATGGGGTTTCCTAGATGAAGGGAAGAATGATTTCGCCGGGAAACGTTGAAGGAAAAGCTATTGTTTCACCAGAGCCCATTGGTTTTTACGGAGGTATTGATTTAAACACTGGTATCGTTATTGAAAAAGGCCATCCGTTAGAAGGAGAATCAGTGAAAGATAAAATTCTTGTGTTTCCTAATGGGAAGGGTTCAACAGTTGGATCATATGTGATTTATGGATTACAAAAAAATGGTGTTGGCCCCCTTGGAATTATTAATCAGGAGACTGAAACGATTGTTGCTACTGGGGTGATTCTTGCGGGTATTCCTTGTGTTGATCAAATTGATATCAGTCAAATAAAAACTGGGGATAAACTAGCATTGAATGCTGATGATGGTGAAGTTATCTTGGAATAAGCAGATTTCTTATCAAATCCAAGAATTCAGCGATTACTTCGATACAAAATCAACATCATGTTGTTTTTTGTCTCTTCAGCAAAATATAGTTTATTTATTTCCTTAATTAATATGATTTATCATGATGATCTAATGGAAGTATTCTAACTGTGTCTTTGTCCGCCTTGAAGATAAGTACAAAGGGGCCAAAGTGAATTCGTTGGTAACCTGCAAGGGCATTTTTTAGGTTCTTGTAACGATTTGAATGCTGTATAATCTCTTTTAGTTTTTTTTTGAATTTGTAAAAACAATTCTATATCTTTCTTCTTCAATTTCTTCATCGATTTTTCAAATTGTGAACTGAATTCAATAGTGTAAGCCATGTTATAATCTCTCAAGATAGTCTATGGCGTCTTTTTGGTTAAAGCGTTTGACATTTTTTCCTT
>CAZYLG010000225.1:0-2767 GCA_964648565.1 uncultured Thermoplasmatales archaeon | reverse complement strand
AGAAATGTATCAAATGTAAATCGTGTATAACTGAATGTCCTGTGATGGCGATATCATGATTTCGTTAACCATTGATGGAAAGAAAGTACAAGCAAAAGAAGATCAAACCGTTTTAGAAGCATCTATTGATGCAGGGATCTATATTCCTAATTTATGTTATCATCCAAATTTAAAACCGATTGGATCCTGCCGATTGTGCATTGTAGATATTGACGGAATGAGAGGATATCCTATCGCCTGTCATACCAAGGTATCAGAAGGAATGGTAGTACGAACAAAAACAGAAAAATTGCAAAATCTTCGGAAGAATCTAGTTTGGTTGATTTTAAGCAACTATCCAAAAGATGTTCCTAAAGATTCTCAGTTGAAAAAAGTGGTAGAATACGTTGGTGTTAACAATATTCTTTCTAAATATGTGCCTAAATCTCGGAATTTACCGATTTTTGATGAGGAACCATTATTTGTTCGTGATATGAACAAATGTATTTTGTGCGGTCGCTGCGTTCAAATGTGTCAAGAAGTCCGTGGTGTTGGAGCGATTGGATTGATCAACCGGGGTATTGACACTGTGGTTGGCACCAATCAAGAGGAACCAATGGATGATGCAGGTTGTAAGTTTTGCAGAGCCTGTGTTGAAGTTTGCCCATCTGGTGCATTATATGATAAAGAAAAAGTAGACATTGAAAAACGAGAAGAAACCTTGCTTCCCTGTCAACATGGCTGTCCTGCCGGAACAGACATTCCACGGTATGTTCGATATACTGCAGAGGGCCGTTTTGATGATGCAATAGCAGTAATTCGAGAGAAATTTCCATTTCCTCATTCCCTTGGTATGGTATGTCATCATCCTTGTGAAAGCGAGTGCAGTCGAGGAGATATTAATGAACCGATTTCCATTCGGGAGATAAAACGATTTGTTGCGGAAAACGATGGGAAAAAATGGAAGAAAAAACTATCCTTTGCGAAAGATTCTGGGAAAAAGGTTGCCATTGTTGGTGCGGGTCCAGCTGGATTGACTGCTGCCTGGTTTTTACGATTACAAGGTCATAAGGTTACTGTTTTTGAAGCGTTACCAGAACCAGGCGGATGGCTTAAAGCAGGTATTCCCGATTATAGATTGCCGCCAGAATTACTTGAAAAAGAGATTAATGATATTGAAGAAATTGGGGTTGAGATTAAAACTAATAATCCGATTTCCTCAACCAAATCCTTGTTTGACAAAGGTTTTGATGCCATTTTTTTGGCCATGGGCGCTCCCAAAGGTTTTAGTATAGGTCTTCCTGGAGAAGAAGATTCAAGAGTTCTTGATGGTATTTCAACATTGAAGAAGATTAATTTTAATGAAAAAGTAAATATTGAAGGTGATGTGGCTGTTGTTGGCGGTGGAAATGTTGCAATTGATGTTGCACGAAGTTCACTTCGTATGGATGAAACAAATAGTGTAACCGTATTATACAGGAGGACTCGTCAGGAGATGCCGGCCTATGATCATGAGATTGAGGATGCAATTGATGAAGGCGTGGATATGAAGTATTTGGTGAATCCTGTCCGGGTTATTCCTAAGAAAAATAAGATTCAAGTTGAATGTGTAAAGATGAAGCTTGGTGAACCTGATGTTAGTGGCCGCAGACGTCCAGTGCCAATTGCAGGGAGTGAATTTATTTTAAAACTCGATCGGTTGATTATGGCGATTGGTCAGCAATCCGATGTGCCAAGTGATTTTGGTGTTGAACTTTCAAAACGAGGTCGAGTGGTTGCCGATGAAGAATCATTAGTAACATCTCAGGAGGGCGTGTATGCCGGTGGTGATTTAGTAAGTGGTCCTGCATCTGTTATTGAAGCGGTGCAAATGGGTCGAGTTGCCGCAAGTTCAATAGATAAATATTTAGGCGGGTCTGGTGAAATTGAACAACAACTTACTGAGCATGATGACGTGTCGTCGTATCTTGGTCGTGAGGAAGAATTTGCTGATCGGAAACGAGTAGAACTCCGAAAGACACCCGTAAAAGACCGTTTTCCGGGGTTTAAACAAGTTGAACAGTGTATGACCAAAGATGAAGCAATAAAAGAGTCAGAGCGTTGTTTACGCTGTCAACTTCGGTTAAAGATTGATCAACCTCCGATGCCGCCGGTGAAGAAAAAGAAAACCAAGAAAGAATCTTCTTAGTTCTTTCATTTTTTTTACTTTTTTATGTACATCTTTTTTAATGATGAGGTTATTTTCGGTTGATTGTATGATTCAAGTTGTTCATAAGCATCAACGGATTGGTGTGTTTGTTGATGTGCAAAATATGTATTATTCCGCGCGGAATTTGTATAAGAAAAAAGTTGATTTCAAATCCTTGTTAAAAGATGCTATTTCTGATCGGAAATTGATTCGGGCTATAGCCTATGTGATTAAAGCAGATGTAAAGGATGAAAGTCAGTTTTATGATGCATTAGAGCGTATGGGTTTTGAAGTAAAAGCAAAAGACATTCAAGTGTTTATTGATGGATCCAAAAAAGGTGATTGGGATGTGGGTATTGCTATGGATATCATGAGGCTTGCTCCAAAACTAGATGTGGTGGTCTTAGTTAGTGGTGACGGTGATTTCACAGAACTTGTAGAACATTCAAAAAGTCTTGGGTGTCGCGTGGAAATTATTGCGTTTGGAAAATCAACATCTCATAAACTAGTTGAATCCGCGGATTTTTTTATGGATATCGATCGCGAAAAACGGTATTTATTAAAAAAGTAAAGAAATGAGTAGTTGCCTCATTTTATATT
>CAZYLG010000224.1:0-2816 GCA_964648565.1 uncultured Thermoplasmatales archaeon | reverse complement strand
GTCCAAACTTAAATTTGCTAGGTGGATATTAGGATGAAGGAAAAGGATGGGATTGTTTCACAGATGAAGAAACAATTTAGCAGTTCAAAAAAGACTAACTCTCAAAAGGATGATCATAATAAAAAATCTTCTAAGAATCTTTTTCAATCATCATTGTTTAAAAAAGAAAAGAAGGAAAAAACAAAAACTTCTGATCAAAATCAGATACCTGCTGAACAGGAAATAGCTGAACTTGATGAAAACGCTATTGACGTGATAAAAGCAAGAAGAATGCAACAAGAAAAAATTGATGGATCTGAATGGGATGAAATTGAATTTTATCAAGTAAAAAAACCATTCACTTATGTTTCAATCATTCAACATATTGAATCTAGAGATAAACGATATTTGCTCATTGAACCTTTTTTAGAAAAAGATGAACGAAAATATTATGATTTTATTCATGAAGTATTAAACGCAGTTTCAGTTGATACTCATGAATTAGATAATAAAGGACCAGAAAAAGTTCTTGAAAACCTAGTCGATGAAATCATTAAAGATTACGAACTAACGTTAACACCAATTCGAAAACAAAAAATGCTTTATTTTTTAAAGAAAAAATTACTTGGTCTGGATAGACTTGAACCATTAATGAATGATCCACGAATTGAAGATATTAGTTGTGATGGATCAGAAGTACCTCTTTTTTTATATCATCGTGATCATGGATCAATTCAGAGTAATATTCGGTTTCCTGATGAAGAGGAACTTTCTAGTTTTGTGATTAAACTTTCTCAGAAATGTGGCAAACACATCTCCATTGCTAATCCTATGATTGATGCTACCATGCCAGATGGATCTCGAATACAAATGACATTGAGTACTGAGATTAGTACCAAAGGTAGTACGTTTACTATTCGAAAGTTTAGAGAGGAACCATTTTCTCCACCAGATCTTATCCGTTTTAACACTATGTCTTCAGAAATGATAGCGTATTTCTGGATGGCTATTGAACATGGATACAATGCGCTTATCAGTGGTGGCACTGCCTCAGGAAAAACAAGTACGCTTAATGCTCTTGCTCTTTTTGTTCCACGTGAATCAAAAATCGTTAGTATTGAAGAAACCCGAGAAATCAATCTTCCACATCCAAACTGGATCCCTGGTGTTGCCCGGTCTGGTTTCGGAGATGCCGTTGATGGTAAGTTAACTGGCGAAATCGATATGTACGATCTGATGAAAGCAGCACTCCGTCAACGACCTGAATACATTCTTGTCGGAGAAATACGAGGAAGAGAAGCGTATGTGCTCTTCCAAGCCATGGCCACGGGACATACCACCTATTCCACCGTGCATGCTGATTCTACAAAATCATTAATTCATCGGTTAGAAGGTGAACCCATTAACATTCCAAGGATCATGCTTCAATCACTAGATATTGTTTGTTTGCAAACTATTTCTCGAGTGAAAAATAAACGAGCCAGACGCTGTAAACAAGTCATTGAAATCATTGATATTGATCCTACCACCAAGGAATTGTTAACTAATGAGGTCTTCCGATGGGATCCAGTTAAAGACACTTTCAAATATTCCGGGAAAAGTTATGTTCTTGAACAAATCAGAGCGAAAAACAACATGGCTCGTAATGAGATCACTGAAGAATTGCAACAACGAGCAAGAATCCTTGATTGGATGCTTAAGAATAAGATTACTAATTTTGATAATGTGGCTAAAACAGCTGCACAATATTATGAAAATAGAGAACAAATAATTGTAAAGATTAAGAAGGATACGCATGGGTCATAGATCGGTATTATGTTCGTATTGTAATAATCCACTCAAGGTTGATATTCCAACCGAGGATCAACAGATTACCTGTCCAGTTTGTAAAAAAACAACTAATGTGAAATCTTTACCGTATGATGTTGAAGAACTTACGTTTTACCCGTTAAAAAAACCATTTTCTTATGTTTCAATCATCAAAGAAGTTGAATCTTTAACTAAACATTATCTTGTGTTAGAACCATGGTTATCAAAAGAAGATGCAGAAGTCCTTGAATTTTTAAAAGAAACACTTGTAAAAACATTAAATGTACGATTAGACACGTTAGAAGAAAAAGCTGAATCATTCCTTAATAAAGCTGTTAATGACATCCTTGAAAAATATGAGATACCCTTAGATGTTGTAAATTATCAAAAAATCCTTTATTTTTTAAAACAACGATTTCTGGGTTATGATGTTATTGATCCATTAATGAATGATCACACGATTGAAGATATTAGTTGTGATGGAATCAAAACTCCGATTTTTGTGTATCAACGTGAATTTGGATCCATTGAAACCAATATTGAATTTGCTGAAGATGAAAAATTAGCGAAATTCGTAGTGAAACTAGCGCAAAAATGCGGGAAACATATTAGTGTTTCTGAACCAATGCTTGATGCTACTATGCCTGATGGATCTCGAATACAAATGACTCTTCGAGGTGAAGTAACCACTCGAGGAAGTACATTTACTATTCGAAAATTCCGCTCTGATCCAATCACTCCTGTTGATTTAGTCAATTACAAAACGTTTTCGTTGAAAATGATTGCCTATATGTGGATGGCAGTTGAACAAGGATACAACGCACTTATCAGTGGTGGCACTGCCTCAGGAAAAACAAGTACACTTAATGCACTTGCACTCTTTGTCCCAAAAGAATCAAAAATCGTTAGCATCGAAGAAACCCGCGAGATTAATCTCCCACATCCAAACTGGATTCCCGGGGTTACTCGATCTGGTTTTGGAGAAGTTGTCAACAATCGAGTCACCGGTGAAATTGATTTATTTGATT
>CAZYLG010000223.1:0-2827 GCA_964648565.1 uncultured Thermoplasmatales archaeon | reverse complement strand
TTTGGATTTCCAACTACTTTGTCAATATCTGGTGCTTGATCATCAACATAAAAGATTTCTAGATCCCAATCATAGACCGTTTCTTTTCCATTTTCTAAGCAATCATATGCTCTGACGAGAAGGAAGTGTTTGCATTCTTCTTCAAAAGTGAAATTACCAGCATACGTTGTCCAAGTACCTGGTTCTTCCTCATCTGCTTTCCATTTTTTATATTCAATCGTCAGTGTACTTGTGCAGCATCCATTATCGATGGCATCAAGATTGATTTCAGTATCTGTTGTTACACAATAGGCTTCTGCTCCATCTGAGAAGTATTCAACGTATTCACTTGGTATCATGTCTGGTCCTTCCCATTCTGGGCCACAATGTGGATCTCCAACTGTTTTATTGATAGTTGGAGATTGTACGTCTACATGGAATGTTTCATTATCTATCATCGTGTTATTCAGATAATCAACGGCTTTGATTTCTAGGTAATGGGTACATTCTTCTTCTAAATAAATTGTTTCATTAATTGATTCACAACAGTCTACAGTTGTCCAGTTTGTCCCACTATTATTCCACCAGATACGATATTCAAGGCTTTTTAATCCTACACCACCCATGCATCCTTCATCTACGGCTGTTATAAATATCGGTGTTTCATTTGTGATGCAATATTCTTGTTGTGAGATGACCTCGCAATTTGGAAGTCCAACGGTTTTATCGATAATTGGTGGGGTCAAATCTACGTAGACGAGTTGTTTGACTCCGCTTTGATTGTTTCCCAATTTGTCAATTGCTTGATGATAGATGAAATGAGTGCATTCTTGTTTGAGCATGATCTCGACCTTCATTTTTCCTTCAGCCATATCAAGATCTCCCGTTACATGAACGAATTCGTCATCATATTCTGTCGAATCATTATCATAAACGATTCCATTTGCAATGAGTTGTGTTTGTCCATTCTCCACTCTCCAAACGATTCGATCTACACCAGCGGATCCACCGGTGCATCCAGTGTCGTTTGCAAAGATTCGTTTTATGGTTTGGTTATTAATGAATCGAGCTCCGCTCGGATAAAGATAATCTCCAATGTAATAATATTCATCATTAGCTGGTGCTTTGTGATCAACTAAGAAATCTAATGGGTCGGATGTATTCCAATTTCCAGCCATGTCTACGCAATGAGCATGGATTTCATGGAAACAACTTTCTGGTATGTATAATTGAATGGATATTGATCCTTCAGTTGGGTCTGTATCTGTTGTAAATGGATCATTCGTTTGTTGATTATCGTAGACATATACCCAATCTGGATCATCCCATTCTCCGTAATGATCGGATTTAAAGAGTTTATATTTAATGAAATATGTTCCACTTTCGCTATCTGTTGAATTGATCCATACTGGTGATTGAGAACCGATCATATCTAACCATATGTTGTTTACGCCCGTATCATACACGTCTTCTATGAGTGGTGTTCCTAGTTCAATGGTTTGTATTGGACCTGTGGTATCTTCTTGTTGTACGTCACAAACGAGAATTTCTTCGGTAGCTGAGGTTGGTTCTGTTTCGTCACTTTCGATGGTAGCAGTATTCACGAGTGTTATGCCTGGTGTTGTATCTGTTTTTACTTCAACGGTTACTTGGACAGTCCCATTATCTTCTACATGGTGCATGGTGCCGATATTCCAGGTGACGGTGTGATCGTTACTGTCATAGGTTCCTTCTTCTGTGGCTGACATGAAGGTTACTTCAGTTGGTAATGTATCGGTGATGATGACGTTGTGGTCATCTTGTTCACTGGAGAAGCTATCATAATCAATGGTGTATGTTATTGTTTCATCTGGATTAATACATCCTTCAATTTCTAATCCATCGTCTTTTTCAATAGTTAATGGGCCTGCTTCTGATGTTAGTGAAAATGCGGTTATTGCTATGCCTGCTATTATCAACATCATAAAAATTGTTGGTATCTTTTCTAATTTCATTTTATTTCTCACCTCTTATTATAAGATCATCCTAAACGCATGATTAATTTGTTACGTATTTTGCCTCCTCATTTGAAAAGAGTAATTGAGAGTTCTCCCTTTTTCATTAAATTTATTAATGGTTTAATGAAATCTCAACCATCCTAACTATCTCCTTCCATTTTTGGTCTTCCTCAATAGAATTGATTACACCTTTATAAACTTATCTAAATATTCAGCCAAATAAATATAATTATTTTATATTTTTATATAATTTTTCATAACATTGGTAACATATTTTTATTGAAAGGAGAAAAATTATAATAATGCCAGTTAAATAAAAATCAAATTTATATTTATTTTTTTAGTATTCAATTGAATCCTAAAAAATAACTAACAAAAAATGATAAAACTAAATGTTGTAATTAAAATAAAAAAAGAAAAAGAAAGAAAAAAATGTGTTTTGTTTATTGTTTGCTTGGTTTGATGCTTCTTCTTTTGAGCAAGAGGAATATTGCTATGAAGCTAGCAGCAAAGACTGCTGCAAGAAGTCCGTAGACAAGCACGGGGTCGATTGGAACAGAGGTTACTTGGATTTGTACTTCTGAACTACTGGTGAGTTCGCCATCAGATACTGTTACGGTGAGTGTGTATTCACCTGATTCGTCCCATGCATGCAACATATTGTATGCACTTCCTTTTGGAAGACTTAAGAATTCTGTGCTTTCTGATGTGTCATCACCCCAGTCGAATGTGTATTGGATGTCGTCTCCATCTGGATCAGTTGAGCTTGCGGCAAATGAGTAGGTTTCTTTTCCAGGTACTTCTAAGATTCCGCCAATGAGTGGTTTTTCTGGTGCTCTGTTTGGTTGTTC
>CAZYLG010000222.1:0-2828 GCA_964648565.1 uncultured Thermoplasmatales archaeon | reverse complement strand
TTTTTCATCACGGGAACCAATGTAAACCTTATCCTCAAAAAAGGTTGGAGAAGATAATAATACAATCCCCACATCCGAAGACCAGAGGATATCGCCCGTAAAAAGATCTAAACAATAATTTCTCACAAAGATATGATTATCAACAACAATTGGTGTTGAAAGAACATCGATGCTCAGTTGCGTTTTCCACAAAATTTCCCCTAAATTCTTATCGAGACAATACACATTTCCATCTAAACATTCGATGATGAGTTTAGAATTATTCACAACTGGAGAAGAAACTTTGGCGGGTAATCTTTTTTGCCATATTAATTCACCATTGTCAGCATCAATACAATACACATTTCCATTATCGCTTCCAATATAAACCCATTCATCAATAATTGCTGGAGAAGAATCCAAATTACCTGTGGTATTAACAGTCCAAATAATCTTTCCTTCTAGATTCAAACAATATAAATATGAATCATCAGAAGGAGATGCATCAACTACATCGGATCCTACATAGATTCGATTATCAGAAACTGATGGTGAGTTAAGATTGTACTCTGATTTAAAAGACCAGGCAACCTCATTGCTTTCAGGTCCACTTGAAAATGAGAAACCTGAGTTTTTGATATCATGTTGAAACATTGGCCACCAATATTCATCAGTATTTGTTGATAGAACAACTTGAGTTAAACTTGCAAAAAGTAAAACTGAAAGTATTGAAATTGTAATTATCCTTGTTTTAGTCATTATCGACCTCCGTTTGAATGTTTTTTTATTTTTTTCAGTATTAAATCTGACTGAAGTATTGATGGCAAAGAAGGCTACTGCTTTGTCATATGTCACACCTTTTACTAATAAATATACAATCTTATTATAAAAATTATTTTATTGTTAGTTAATTGTTTTATTATGAAATCGGTTAGAAAAACGAAACATTTTTATGGGTAGACAACCCGTTGTTAACCATGAACAACTCAAAACGTATAACGATTATTGTCCTTATTTTAACACTATCACTTTTTGTACTTTCAGGATGTACGGATCAATCACAGGATAACACAAATACCAATGATACATCAAATTCAGATGTCTCAGGAACCGTTGCTGCTACGGTAAATGGTGAAGAGATAACAACAGAAGAGGTTTCTTTACTTGTTCAACAGCAACAAGGTGCAATATCCGAATCGTATGCACTTGAAAGATTAATTGAACAAAAAATACTCATACAGCAAGCTAGAGCAGAAGGATATACACCTACCGATCAAGAGGCAGAAGATTATCTTAAAGATATAATTTCACAACGAGGTCAGACGTTGGAAGAATATAAACAATATCTTGAACAACAAGGTGCATCCTATGAAGAAAGAATACAAAGTTATAAAGATCAACTAGCTTTGCAAAATTATATAGAGGATGCGATTACCACAGAAAAATATACTATGACTGATGAAGAAGCAGAACAAGATTTAGAAGAATTACTTACAGAGCAAAATAGAACATTAGATGAGTATAAGGAATACCTGCAAGAAGAAGGATATTCTTATGAAGAACAATTACAAAACTACAAAGTTGGATTACAACGACAAGCCTTAATTGAAGATTTACGGGAAGATGCAGTTGTTGAGTATTATTGATAATTTATATTTTGTCTAAGGCCAAGGCTCCATCAGTGGATAATTATCTTTTCTAGATTGATAAGACGTAATGATGTATGAGGTATCCCCAATTCCATTGTTATCTTCATCTAAACCCGTGTAATCATCCCAATAGTTACCCTTAAAATTTTTTTCATTATGCCACGTGTTTCCCCCAACTCCATCATTAGCATTCCAATTACTATTATTGATGAATGTATTATAAAAGATAGTATTACTTGTCGCACCACAGCAAAAATATAACCCATAATCATTGTTAAGAAATACATTATGAATTACGTTGTTATCTCGAGATCCTTTGATTCGCATCCCATAATGATTTTGAGTAAATGTATTCAGTTTCACCAGGTTATCATTTGAATTTAAAATATATATCCCGTATTGGTCATTTAAAAGAAATGTGTTATTATAAAATGAATTATGGGTCTTACTGATGCAATAGATCCCTTTGTTATTATTCTGAATGATGTTATTGCTAATATTATTGTTTGCTGAATTTAATTCTACCCCTGAACCTGTTGAAGAACTATTTTGAATGGTAAACCCAGTTATATTACAAAATTCAGTATCGATGATACGAATTACATCATCATTTTTATACCCATCAATAATGGTTGTTTCCGGGTTATGCCCCATTAAATTAATGGATTTATTTATTTTAATTTCTTCATAATATATGCCAGGAAAAACATAAACGGTTTTGTTCTCTGAAGCCTGATCGATAGCATCTTGAATTGAAGTAAATTCTTTTTCACCCGAACTTGATACGTATAATCCATCAGGGATTTCTGTTCCATTGCTGTCCTGAGTTTCAATAATACAACCACAGAGAAAACATAATGAAAAAATTAATCCAATAATAACGCTGTATTTTGATTGAACCATAATATTCACAGATGTTAAATTATTGACATATTTAAAAATTTTTATTGGTTCGAATCTGTAAGACATCGTAAAATTAAAAACAGATATAGGGTCATATTCAAAACCTTTATAGATAGCGAGGATAGAGAAAAATCGATTTTGCTATATATAATGTTAAATCTAAAGAATTGAGTGATTATGGGCCTGCTGAGAACTACAGTGGCCAACAGGAGAGAATCTCGGGAGAGTTTTTCAAGATAGGGCAACTCTGCATGATGCTAAAGTTGAATCTGTTCTCTTTAAAATTTTTCTTTTTTT
>CAZYLG010000221.1:0-2849 GCA_964648565.1 uncultured Thermoplasmatales archaeon | reverse complement strand
CGCCCAATGAGGATTTAACCTTGAAGCCACTCATTTCAATGAGTGGTAGTTCACTCAATTAAAAAAAGGAAAAAGAAAAGTGGTGTATCTTATTGATATCCACCAATTTGAAGACTTGGATCTCCAAGTAGAACCCATTGTTCTACGGCTTGAGCATCAATTGAATCCCAGCCGAGATCTGGAAGCCACCAGCTTTCTTCTAGTGTGAAATCCTTAAAGGTATTCACATAACTCATTTGAGTTTGGGCATAGACCTGACCAAGTGTTTCGTAGCCTTCTTCACCATAGTTTTCACCGTATTGTTTGAAAAATTCAGAACTTATCCAACCATCACCAGCACCAACAGTACAGAATTCTCCTTCCCAGCCCCAGCCAAGACCAGTGTTACCCATAGTGGCAATGGATCCAGTTTCCGGTAGTTGAACGAGATACCAACTCCAGGCTTGTGGAACTGCAGAAAAATAAGTCCACATATACGAGTTTTTACCGAAGAGTAACAAATTCCAATAATGCATCATAGATGGAATAAGAGATACATTGAATTGGCTGTTATGGCATCCTCCAACCACTGTGATTGGGAATTTATCAGTGTTAGATAATTCATTCATTGGCCAAATAGGCGTTTCAGTAACAAATGGTGGAAACGATTGAAGATTAGAGACAACAAGTCCATGAACTGATGCCGGGCCTCTGTTACCCGGGATTCCTGGTGTTTGATCACCCCAGTAACCCGGACTTCCATGACCTGAGAAAAAGGCAAATCCGCTCCCTTCATCAAATGCTTCTTTTACATCTTCAGGGCCTGTGAATCTTCCATTTGAAGTCCAAATGATCTCTTTTTCAAAATCTTCAGGAGTATAATGTAATGCGCCACCTCGTCCATGTTCGACTTCTTCACCAGTTACCCATTCACCTTCATAGTATTGTGGTAAATCCTTCCGCCATTCGGAAAAGATCTCTTCTCCAGTATCATCTTCTATCCAAACACGGATATCAGTTAAATTTCCATATGGTTTCGGATCATATGTTTTACCGCGGATAGTTAAAACTTCATCAACATAAGATACATTTGCCCACCAAAACAAGGTGTTACAGTATGCTTCACCTTCACTTGGCGTATACGTAACATCAGTGTTTCCAAGAATGTCTCCTTCAGAAACCGAAACGATTTCTGCTATGGGCGGATGCGGATAACTTGGATAATTTTCAATTTGAAGATGATCATCATGATTAAAAGTAACCGTTGATTCAACCGTTTTATCAACACTTATAGATAGTTTATCGACTGGGCCGCTTTCGCCTTCATCATTAAAACTTTGCGCACAAATAGTGTATTCACCATCAGTAACTTCTGAAGTATCCCATTTTATATTTAAATCAAATTGATCAAGGAATCCATCACCAGAATACACTACCATTTTTTCAAACCAATCCGATCCATATGTTGTTGTTTCATACGTGATTATTTTGTTAACAACGTCAGTAACTTCTTGTGCATCTGAACAAGCAAGTCTTCCGACTGCAACATCTGGAGCATAATCAATCACATCCTCAGGCAATGTAGTTGCTACACCTGTTTCATCATCTAGATACCATTCTGATAAGATGCCATCTCCATCGGAATCCCATGTTTCAAATTCTCCTCCTTCTTTATACACATCTGCATAATAAAGAT
This sequence comes from uncultured Thermoplasmatales archaeon, assembly GCA_964648565.1. Taxonomy (GTDB): domain Archaea; phylum Thermoplasmatota; class E2; order DHVEG-1; family DHVEG-1; genus EX4572-165. The sequence continues at coordinate 1,174 of CAZYLG010000221.1, read as the reverse complement.
CACTAATAAATCCCGGATCTCCTCCAGTTTTTACATTAGAATATCGAACAGGAACATGCCATCCGGATAAACCGATATTTGCATTATCCCTTGGTTTGGCATAGATGGTTGAGGTTAATCCACCTACTAAAAGAACGTATTTATTATTATATTCTTCAAGAGCATATTTTATGTAATATTTAATTTGTTCAGCTTCATCAAATCCAGAATACTCATCATAAATTTCTTCTACTGGTTTCAACGTTGTTTCAACACCATAATTATTTTTATGATCAATGAGTGGTTGCAATGCATCTGAAAATGCATTTGGAGCAATGATAACCATATCATACGCAGTTGTTTCCGGGAATGGATCAGTTTCCGGTTGGGTATATGAGATACTAACATCAGCTTGATTGGTAATGGTTAATTTATTTTCAGCTGGTGTATATTGAACAGGATAGAAATGAACCGTGACAAAAGTAACATGTTCAAACTCTTCATTGATGCCAACACCAACATTGACTTTGTAGTTTTCTGAAGGATATGGATTAGAACTTTGATATACTGCTTGATCTTTCTGAGAAGATACGCTTATCTCATCAATATCAACAGAAGATAACGGGAGTGGTGCAGGTGATGGTTGAATCTGTTTTTGTATGAACTGTGTAGTAGTCTGGACTGCTGATGTAGTAACTTTGATATCTGTTACACCAAATGGTAATTCAAACGTTTTCACCGTTTTAGGAAGAACAGGTTTTCCTGGATTAAGTAAATAATCAGAAGTTTCAGAAAATGAAACCTGTACATAATTTTGATTTTTTTCTTCAACAGTTAACTGACTTTGATTAAGCATTACCGTCTTATTTATGATCTCAAGATTAGTAGATTCCGTTGGTTGTATTGCCGCTGCGCCTAAGCCCCCTAGGACAAAACAAAAAACAATAAACAAAGATGATAGTTTTTTCATTGTTATTCCCCTTATATTTATAATTTAATCATATTTATAATATTTAAAATAATTGGTATATATGTCCAAGAATCAAAAAAAATTTAGAAATATGAGAATAATAAAATTACTATGCCGTCTATTTCGATAAAACAAGTAATTCATTGGAAAAGATTTTTGAATCAAAAAATTATCTCTAATTAAGATGTATAAGATACATATCGCGGATATGATCTAGTGGTTATG
>CAZYLG010000220.1:0-2865 GCA_964648565.1 uncultured Thermoplasmatales archaeon | reverse complement strand
ATGTTGAATTATCTTAAATTTTTTTTACTGTTTCAGAATTGTAAAATGATGAAGTAAACGAGTATTGTTGTTGAAAATGTAAACAATGAAAGCGCTGTTTTTATTGCCGTTTTTGTTGCTTGCGTTTGCATACACTGAGGTTTCCAGATAAAATATGTTGAAACAAGTGACGGGATTAATGATATCAGAGCAATAAGCCAAAAGTTAATAAATTCTTCAATCCACCCAGTGAGTGATAATATAATGTAATATATGGTGGTAAACCAGAAGAGTGTGGTGATAAGCAGGAAACTTTTTTTCCTTCCATGATTGACAATAAAATTTTGTTTTCCTCCATGAATATCAGCTTCCTTATCAGGTATTTCAAAAAGTAAAATTACGGTTAAAAGATGTAAAGAAAGTGGTATGGCAAAGATGATAATTTGCAGATCAATGAATCCTGTGATTAGTATATATCCCCAACTGGTGTTCATGATTCCTGCTATGAAATGTGGGAATTCCCCAATGCCTTTATAGGCCATCTGGATGGGTGGTGCTGAATAAAAATATGAAAAAAATATGCCTATTGCTACGAATCCAATCGCCCAAATGGGCAGAATTGTGGTCCATGCTAAATAAACGGTGAGCAATAACGCAAAAACATTTAATCCGATAGCGGCATTTTTTGTTGTTTTTTTAAGTTGAGGATATTGTTGTAATACGCCACTTCCTCCAGAAAATCCAAATTGTCTGTTGTATTGATCAGATTTGAAATCATAATAATCATTGATGTAGGATGCTGAAGCATAAAGGGAGAAAATAATTAAAAAACCAATAAGGAAATTAGATAGATTAAATGAATGTCCTAATAGGAGTGCAAACAGGCAACCAAGCCAGAATGAGGGAAGAACGACAACGCCAATGTGGGCTCGTGTTAGTTTAATCATTTGAGTAAAATATGTTAATATCATTTTTATCTTCAAAAGATAGTTTGCCTCCTACCTATTTTATTTTGTTTTTTTATTATTTTAATGGTTTTGTCCTACTTATTTTTCTAATGGTTGATTTGAGTAATATCATATGAAATGAATAATTGCGTGCTATTAGAAGTTTAATCATACAAGTACACAGATGATATGTATGCATTCTTATTGAAACAAAAATGTGGGAACGTGTAATTCTCCATCTCTTCGAATGATAATGGTGTTTAGTAATCCTCGAATGATATCTATTGGACCAAAGAATTCTCCTTTGCCAATGACCAGTACATAATCACCACCCATTTGATATGGATCCCAACAATACAAATAATAGGTTCCGGGTTCTGTAATGTTTTCATCTAAAATTGGTCCTTCATAATATGATTTTCCGCCGAATGGTTCAAAAAATGTTTCTCTTTCTGTTCCTGGTTCAACGTTTTCCATTATAATTCCACCATGTCCCTCAGGTATGGTAAACGGTACCGATTGTTGTATTTCTGGGAGTCCTGGACCGATGAGGGCATACCAGGGAACAAAATCAGCATAGTAACTATTTACAACTGGTATGATGAGTTCAACATAGATGTTGACCGGTTTGTTTCTTACTTTGAACATGTAAACATCAATGTCTTCGGCGATATTTTCTTGGTTTGGTTCTAACCATGCGTAAAATGCTTTAGATTTTTCAATCATCTTCCAAACATAAAACGGGTTTTCCTCTGAATAATCAGATCGCTCAATATATGGGACATGTGCTGATGCAACAGTTACTAATGATAAAGTTATAAAGAGACTTAACAGAACTACAAAAATTTTATGCATATCTTAACCTCCAATATTTGTATTTGTTCAATATTTATAAAATTTTTGATAAATTGAATGAAAAATTTGACAATTTACGTGATTTCAATACAAATAATTTGAAATAATAATTAATAATATGTAATTTCCCTGATATATTAATAAACAATGAATATGATATCTTTATTTCATGGTCAAAAAAATTAAATACATGGTTTTAAAAAAGATCGGTAATCTAGAAATCCGAAAATATCCACCGTTACTTCTTGCATCTGTATCACAATATGATCCGGATGCAGCTTTTCGTCTTCTTTTTGATTATATATCGGGGAATAATCGATCCAGAAAAAGAATACCTATGACATCTCCGGTTATTTCTTCGGAAAGAATTGGAATGACCTCCCCAGTTATTTCAACAAAAAATTATATGGCATTTAGTCTACCCAATGAGTATTCAAAAGAAACAGCACCAATCCCGGTTAGTTCAAAAATAATAATAGAAGAGATTCCAGAAAAAATACATGGGGTACTTCGATTTAGTGGTAGGTCAACGAAAAAGAGAATAGAAAAATATGCCCACCTTTTACAAGATCTCATTGAAAAAGAAGAGTTAGATGTTAGTGGAAATTTTTTTCTTCTTCAGTATAACAGTCCATTCACTCCTGGTTTTTTAAGGAGAAATGAAGTATCAATACAACTGAAAAATTTTGACAAATAATCTTGAGTATTTATCAAAAAAAGTAGAAATAATTTTTGTAACTTTTTTCTACTAGAAATTTAGTAGAGTTTTCAATCATCCATATTTTTTGAAATATTTGGTTCAATTTTGCCTCTTAATTTCAGTAATATTTTAAACTATTACTTTATTACTTACCATTAATAAATCACTTAGGTGATTTGATATGTTCCATTTTAGGGATTTGGTGAAACGATGGTGGAATTCATATGAATAATTCAACTAAATCGGCTTCAAACTCAAATTTTTTCATAAAAGATAGTTTATTTAATGATTATTTTTATGAAGATATTAATCTTCTTCACATTCTGTTGGATTACCATTCTGACTATATTTATTTTAAAAACAAAGATTTGAAATTCATTAAAA
>CAZYLG010000219.1:0-2873 GCA_964648565.1 uncultured Thermoplasmatales archaeon | reverse complement strand
TATTCCTCAAGTTTTTGGATGGCCAACGACGGTAAGATAAATCGAGCTTTCCATTGTTCCATCAACATCAATGATGTTGTTGACATCTTCATCATATAATGCAGCGATATGACAACTTCCGAGATCTATACTTGTTGCAGCAAGTGCAAGGTTTTCAGCGATGTGACCGGTATCAAGATAGATGTAGCGGTAGGCTCGTTGTCCATATTTACATTTTGATCGATTAAACACTGCAGTCCAAATGAATACGACTGATGCAGTTGCACACATCTGTTGATGTAATGCTGCTGTTGTGATCTCTTTTCTGAAATCTCCAGTTTGTAATTGTTCAAGATAATGATGTTTGATATTGTAATGATATACTCCTTGTTTGATTGATTCTACATTATTGATGACTAGATAGGTTTCAATGGGGTAGAGTGCTCCTGCAGATGGAGCGGTTCTGAATTCATATCCATGTTCTTTTCGTTGAATCCCAGTTGATGCCCACAGTAGAAATGAAAGATGTAATTGAGATAGAGGTTTCTGTTGAAACGATCGAATACTTTTTCTTTTAGCTAAAATTTCATCTATGGTTTTTGAAGCATCTGTTCGAGGCTTGGGTAGGGGTATATGTGGTTGTTGTTCGTAGTGTTTGTACAGATCTGGTTGTAGTGACCAGTTCGGTCCTTCACCTCTTGTTGTTTGAGCATATTTTGTTTCTTGTTGAAATCGATCACCAATTCCTTGTTCTACTATACTAACACCTCCATAGACTATCATAGACAGGTAATTTTTAATTACCTGTAATGGTTAATCAGAATGAGTACGTATCTTTTTTGTGAAAGCTTGTATAAATAAGTATACTTGGTTTTGAGTTCATAATAACTAAATTTAACCTTTTTTACTAATGAAAAATGATTGATATCTACTGAGGTCCTTTTAAGATTCACCTACTGAGTTTGATAAATAATAGGAGTTGAATTGCTATTGTGGATATATAAATTGATAGTTAGCAGCTGGTAGTTGGATAGAAAGTGGATATTGGGTTTTGGTTGATCTTTTTAAACAGAAGTTTTGATTCATTTTTTTATTTAGTTTTTTTCCGTAAGAAGAAATAACCATGAAGGAATACGTGTGATCTCTGTATCGTCTATTACTTGTTTGTCAAGATGGTCTTTGGTCAATAGGATGCCTTTGTTCGTATTGAATTTATTTGAAAATTTTAGTATATTCTTCTGGTCACTAGGCGTAATATGTGATTGATATTTTACTTCTATTGGTATACCCTCAGCAGTTACGATATCGACTTCGTCTTTTTGTGGAGTTCTCCAAAATGAGGCTTGTTCAAAATTTGTTGCCAATACTCCTTCTACAAGATGTCCGGCTATTTCTGTTTGAATACTGTTGAATGGGTAATTGAGCATGGAGATGACTATGGTGCTATGGGCCAGATATTGTTTTTTACTTGCCCGGATTTGTTTAGCAACACTTGCAGTAAAATTATATGAGATTTTGATAAGAAATGATTTTTCTAATAAATGCAAATATTTTGAGGTTTTATTCCTGTTGATTTTTAACACATTTGATAGATTCACGATTTCAAACAATCGTGCATTACTATGTGCTAATAATTTGAACAAATCATAGATAACTTTTTCATTTTCCCCGGTAAGTCGTGCAATATCAGCTATTGATTTTTCTACGACTGATTCCTTCACATATTTTTTTATGTATTCTTCTTTAGTAAGAGGAATGTCTAACAGCTCAGGAAAGGCACCTTTGATCAGATATTCGTTGAACAATTCTTTATATCTTTCTTTCTTATGTGAAAAGTTAAGATCATAGTCACGTATGATACTTTTTAGTTGTATGCTATGATCTAGGTTATGATATCTGCAGTATTCTTTAAAGGTTAATACTGGTAGATGAAAGGTTAATATCCTTCCTGCTAGTGTTTCTTTATCGGTATTGATTTCAAGACTGGCGGATCCTGAAATGATTATTTTTAGATTTTCTTCGATGTCATAATATGTTTTTAGCAGGTCTGCCCAGTGAGGGACTTTTTGGATCTCATCGAGAAATAGATATCTTTTTTTGGTGTTATCTGAATATTCAAGGAAATAATTGATCAGTTCTTCAGCAAGTCTGTAATCCTGGAAGTCTATGTCATCAAAGGAGATATAGCAGAGGTTATTTTTTGGTGCGTTTACTTTTCTTTGAATGATCTGTTTGAGGATGATTGTTTTTCCAACTCTTCTTAGTCCGACGATTGCAAGTATTTGTTTGTAGTTCAGATAATCAACGATTTTTTTTACAAGGTCTCGTTCGAATTCAGGTAATGACTGTTTTTCTGTTCTCCACCAGGGATTTTGTTTTATCAATAGATTTCTCTGTCTTTCATCCATCAAATATTGAATATAGTTTACATATTTATAAATATTATGCACTAAAATAATGCAAATAATTAATAATATGCATAATTTTAAAATATAATGTTAACTTGTTTTCTTCTGTTACGGCTGCCATATTTCATTTATGATTCAACTATCGCATTTAATAAAATAGAGAGGGGTTAACAGACACCGTTTGCACGTAATTCACCTAACAACCTTTGCAAAATTTTATGGAAAAACTACCATCCTTTGCACGGTTTGCTCGGTAGGTGAAAATTTTTTAGCTTGGTTGAGTCAATGGAAAAGTTCGTGGTTACTGGTTAATGGTTATTTCTTCTGTTGGAATGCCATTTTTTGATGGTGTTTTTCTGTGTGCGGACTGACATGTTTTGCATGCAAAGGTGGCTGGTAACTGATGGGCTTTGCACGTGATTGGGGTTTGATCCGTATGTATTATCTAATAAAACATCAATCGAACACATTGTTCTTATGCCAAGA
>CAZYLG010000218.1:0-2880 GCA_964648565.1 uncultured Thermoplasmatales archaeon | reverse complement strand
GAAACATGATAATTCATTTACTCACGATCATAGAGTTTACAATGAAGCAAAATCATTAGTGGATGCTGGGTATAAGGTTACTGTTCTTGCTTGGAATGACAAAGGTATGTATCCTGAAAATGAGGAAATTGATGGAATAAAACATGATTTTATATTTCATAATCATGGATGGCGGAATCAAGGTTATTATAAGGGCTTAAACTTATATAAACAAAAAAAATTGATGTTGTTCATTGTCATGATTTTTCATCACGTGGTATAGGTATTAAACTTAAGAAAAAACTTGGTCATAATGCTTTAGCGATTGCAAAAAAAAGGATACAACTGGGAACACCATGGAAAAAAATTGATAAAAATATGTGAGGAAAACAAAAAATGAAAATTATTTCAATTGTCGGAGCTCGACCCCAATTCATAAAATGTGGACCAGTTTCTAAAGAACTAAGAAAAAATCATCAGGAGATTCTTGTTCATACTGGCCAACATTATGATGATGAAATGTCTAAGCTTTTTTTTGATGAGCTTCATATTCCAAAACCAGATTATAATCTTGGTGTTGGTTCAGGGTTACATGCAGAACAGACTGGAAAAATGCTTATCAAGATTGAAAAGATTTTATTAGATCAAAAACCAGATTTTATGTTGATTTACGGTGATACAAATTCTACCGTGGCTGGAGCGCTTGCTGCCGCAAAGTTGCACATTCCTATTGGGCATGTGGAGGCAGGTCTTCGTAGTTTTGATAGATCTATGCCTGAAGAAATAAACAGGATAGTTTCAGATCACGTTTCTGATATTTTGTTTGCTCCGACAGATACTGCTGTGAAAAACCTACGAGATGAAGGAGTTGCTAAAGGTGTTTACAATATTGGTGATGTAATGTATGATGCACTGCTTGAAAAGATTTCTATTGCTGAACGGAAATCAGCTATTTTTTCAAAATTAAATATTAAAGCAAAGGAGTATATATTGGTAACAATTCATAGACCTTCAAATACCGATGAAAAGAAGAATTTATCTGATATTTTATCTGCTTTTTCAAAGATTGATAAAACTATCGTGTTTCCAATTCATCCTCGAACCATGAAATTTATTAAAAAATATGATTTAACTGATAAAATTAGTGAAAATGTTATTATAACAAAGCCTCTTGGCTATCTTGATTTTATTCTCCTTGAAAAAAATGCTTCAAAAATTTTGACTGATTCAGGGGGCATCCAAAAAGAAGCATATCTGTTAAAGATCCCTTGTATTACATTAAGAGAAAGCACCGAGTGGATTGAAACTGTTCGTGATGGTTGGAATGTTTTAGTTGGTGAAAATGAACAAAAGATTATAAATGCTGTTAATACGTTTTTACCAAATAAAAAACAAAACAATTATTTTGGTGATGGGACCGCAAGTAAAAAGATCAAAGATATTTTGGACGCGTGTGTTTCTTAGTTGAGCAAACATTGAGCGGACTTATTATAATTAAAATAGGGAAAACAACAAAAAAAATAAGTACACTAGTATTATTCAGGGCATTGTTATGACTCTTAAAATTGGTGTTATAGGAACTGGAGCTATGGGAAAGAATCATGCTCGTGTCTGTGCTGAATTACCTAATGTTGAACTTGTGGGTATTGCTGATAAAGATAAAAAAACTGTGCAGATGATTGCAAAAAGATTTGATGTCGCTTCGTTTACAGACTATACAAAGTTAATCCCGCTGACTGATGCAGTAATCATTGCAACCCCTACTGTTACGCATTTTAATATTGCTCTTGATGCTATAAATAATGGTAAGCATGTTTTAGTTGAAAAACCAGTGTGTGACACGGTTGATAAGGGAAAACAACTCATTGAAAAGGCAGATGATGCAGGATTAATTTTTGCTGTTGGTCATATTGAACGACATAATCCAGTCGTTTCTTTTATGAAACAAGCATTAGATAAAGGCCAGTTTGGCGAATTGATAACACTAGGTTCAAAACGGGTGAGTAATTTTCCAGGACGTATTCGTGATGTTGGTGTGATCTTTGATTTTGGTGTGCATGACATTGATGTCATGCGTTATCTAGCAGGGGAGGTAACATCAGTATATGCGAAAGCTGGTAGGTTTAATAAAAAGATTCAGTATGAAGATCATGCAACTATTATGATTAATTTTACTAATGGTTTATGTGGAGTTATTGAAGTGAATTGGTTGACACCAATGAAAATTCGTAAACTGAGTTTAACATGTGACACTAGTTCTGTGGAAGCCGATTTTATTGATCAATCCTTACAAACTTCTACATCATCTTTTGAAAAGATTGATACTGATAATCTTTATGATCTCTCCCTTCAACATCAAATAAAGATGATGGAACTTCAGAAAAAAGAACCGTTGAAAAACGAGATATCTGATTTTGCAGATGCAATTAATAAAAATAAAAAACCATTGGTAACCGGATATGATGGAGTAAAAGCTGTAGAAATTGCTGAAGCAGCGGTTCAGTCTTCTAAAACCGGAAAGGTGATTAGTGTTGATTCATGAATCCGCTTATGTAGAAAATGGGGCAACAATTGGTGAAAATACTAATATTTGGCATTTTGCTCACGTGCGAAAACAAGCAGTAATCGGAGACAATTGTAATATTGGTAAAGATGTCTATATAGACATCAATGTAAAGATTGGAAATAACTGTAAGATTCAGAATTTTGCAACACTATATCATGGTCTTACTATGGGTGATGATGTGTTTGTTGGCCCGCATGTCTGTTTCACTAATGATATTTATCCTCGAGCAGAGGTATGGTCTGATGAAAAAGTTGCAAAAACGATTGTAAAAGATGGTGCTAGTATTGGTGCAAACTCTACAATTGTTGCAGGAGTAACCATTGGAACATATGCAA
>CAZYLG010000217.1:0-2919 GCA_964648565.1 uncultured Thermoplasmatales archaeon | reverse complement strand
AATTAAAAGATATTAAAATAATATCATATTACAAAACCTTTCTAAAAAACCGTAACAAAATATTTAAGTACTCTTCAACTTCTAAAAAAAGTACATGCTTGCAAATACACTAGTTAATCTCATTGCTTTTAGCATCTTTGTTATTTGTATTTCAATTTACAGTATAAAATTATTGTTTGGAATGAAAAAACCCGGGACTGCAAAAAGAGGACTATTAAATATTTATTATAGTCAATGGGTAAAACGAATGATTAATCAAAACGAGACCATCATTGCAGTTCAAACCATGAGAAATTTGATCATGGCAACAACATTTCTTACATCATCAATGCTTGTACTATTAGGATTACTGCTTAGACTTCCATCAAATGGAATCGATGAATTCATTCAATTTTCTGCAACCTCAACTGAGATCATCGCTCAATATAAATTACTTCTCTTCGTTGTAGTGCTCCTTTTCTCAATTATCATGTTTCTTCTTTCATTACGGCAAATGGTTCGGTTTTCAATTCTCATTGGTATACCGGTGGAATCCATTGAAACAATTACGCCAGAATATGTAAATACAAGAAACGGAAAAGAAGGCAGTAAAACTATCAATGCAGAAGCACTTAGAAAAGACGTGTTCTTAAGAGCAATGAATAGGTTCACATTCGGTATAAGAAGTGTGTTTTATGCAATGACAATTATTCTCTGGTTTATAAGCGTGTATGCTTTCATCCTAGGAACTATCAGCCTTACTGTATTTCTCATTAGATACCAAGATATCAAAACTCCTCGGCTTGAAGAAATACCAATTTAAAAAAAGAAGAGATATTATCTGATAAGATAATATATCAAATTTTTTAGTAACGTCTCTTTTGGAAATTGTTGTAAAAAACGATACAACATCAATTGAAATGGTGATAATTCAACTACATTACTTTCTGGATCCTTACCATCTTCAATACCAAGTGTCGGATCACCAAACAAGGTCATTTCAACAACCGTTTTATAATCTGATAAACCCGAATCTTCTACAATAAAACTAGTTGCATAATCCGTTATACAATTCCGCCAGACATCACCAAGGATCTTATCTTCATAAATTCCTTTGAAAATATTTACTTCCATCCAACCCCACACTCGTTTTGTTTCATTGGATCCATAACTACCATACCCAATTCCTGATGCACCAAACGAAGCAATACCACCCGTCTTTCCACGTATTGAAGACCAACTCATGCATTGGGAAGAATCAGAAAATTTACTACAAGAACAAGCATTAAACACAACTACCGGGTGTTTTTGTTGATTATTCACTAAAAACAAATCATAATCGATATACAACCATCCAGTATACGGTGAAAACAATGTTTTATCAGGTAACCATGTTCTATCATCCTCAGGAGCATGCGTTGCCCAACTTGCATAACTACCATGTCCTGAAAAATCCACAAAATCAACATTTCCATTAAATCCATTAGCGATATTTTTCTTACTGAGTTCATCAGCTCCATCACTCTGAGAGGCCCATAACCTAACGGATTCATAACCCGGTAAATTAGTTAACACCTCTTTATTTGCAAATTCACCCTCGTTAATAGATTCAGGATCACCGGGAAATGTGTCTCCTCCAATTTGAACGATTTTATTCGTCATTTTATTATGTTCTTCATAATCAATGATTTTAGTAACCATCTCAGTTACATCACTTTCAGAAGTACAGGGTAATCTTCCAAGTGCTACATCCGGCAGCAAATCCATTGCCTCAGTATCATCTGAAAAACTAGTTATTTCAGCAAATTTTCCATCACCATCAGCATCCCACGTTGAAAAACTTCCATCACCATGATAAAGATCAGCATAATATAAATCACTGGGGAACCATTGTTCATAGTTACCCGAGGGAATATAGGCTTTCCTTATTGGAAACTTATCAAATTGAGTATCTGGAGAATCACCAGAATGTTCCACCCAACTTCCAACAAGTAATACATAATCAACACCCCATTGTTCCACTGCATCTTTAATAAACAGTTTAATGGATTCTGGTTGATCAATACCCGCCTCAGGGATTTCATCTAGAGTCTTTAAAAGAGTATTCAAGCCATCATTATTCTTATACTCAACTAATGGTTGCAGTGCATTTGAGAACTCAGTAGGACTTAAAATTAAAAAATCATACTCATCATTTTCGTTGAAAAGCGTTTCAGAAGGAAGCGTATAAGAAATTTCAATGTTAGCATTTTTTACATAATTAATCAGATTTTCACTTGGAATATATTGGATTGGATAAAGATGCACAGTTAAAAACAAAACATGTTCTCCAGCACGAACCCCGCCATTCATAGAATAACTAAACCTTTTTTCTGGATACGTAGAAACCGAGGAATAATCTATAGAATCAACGATTCCTTGTGATGGATAAATAGTAGAAATATAATCAGTGCTAGGAGACGGCATAATTTTCTTTGAAATCTTTTGATTATAACTTTCTTCAGTATCAATTGATATTTCATCAATACTTGTACCCAATGGAAAAGTATACACCTTAGTAATCATCGGAAGCAATGGTTTATTTTCCTTTATCAATTCTGCATTGGATTCATCAAAGTTTACTTGAACGAATTCATTACTATTTTTTATCATTGGACTGGAAAAAGAGAAAGATTCTGAAATATGTTTAATTTCATCTCGTTCATATGAAAAAGCAACAGCATTAATTCCGCTAAAAACCAGCATACCTACGATCAATATAGAGAAACTTTTTTTCATTTCATTACGCCCCCTAATCTAAAACTTAACAATAATAACAACAGATTATTATTTAAACATTGTTAATAATTTTAAAATTACCGGTAAAATTGACGCCCGCATTGGGATTTGAACCCAAGTAGAAGCCTCCGCAGGGCTTCAGGATATCCAAGCTACCTCATG
>CAZYLG010000216.1:0-2943 GCA_964648565.1 uncultured Thermoplasmatales archaeon | reverse complement strand
GGAGCACTCGGCTGTTAACCGAGCGGTCGCCGGTTCGAGTCCGGCCGACGGCGTGTTTTTTTAGAAAGGATTTATTAAATCCAATCTTATACCTTTTTTTGTTTTAAAATAGTGAGAGGTGAACATATGGTTGTTAATATCGAGAGATTATTTTCAAAACGAGCGAACAGATTACGTTCTTCAGAGATTAGGGAGCTTCTTAAATTGACTCAAATCCCCGGGATGATTTCGTTTGCGGGTGGACTACCAAATCCAAAAGCGTTTCCTGTTGATGTTATTCATCAATGTATTGATGATACATTTAAAAATAATATTGAAAAAGCGTTGCAGTATGGAACTACTGAGGGTGTGACTAGGTTACGGCGGGTGCTTGCTGAACGGATGAGAGAAACAAGAGGTATTGATTGTGAACTGCATGACGTCCTTATTACTAGTGGTGCCCAGCAAGCTTTATCTCTTGCAGCATTAGTTTTTGTTGATCCGGGAGACACGTATTTAACTAGTGTTCCTGCGTATCTAGGGGCCGTGCAAGCATTTCATGCATATGAAGCAAATTGTGAGTCTATTCCCATGGATGAGGAAGGAATTGATACGGATTCATTACGGCGGAATCTTGAACGATTACGAAGGACTGGTATTTATCCTAAGTTTTTTTACACGGTGCCAACTTTTCAAAATCCTTCTGGTGAGACCATGTCACTTAATCATCGGAAAGAATTACTTGATATTGCTTCAGAATATGATTTTCTTATTATTGAAGATGATCCATATGGGGATTTAATCTTTGAAGGAGAGAAAATTCCTCCTATTAAATCATTGGATAAACGAGGGCGCGTTGTATATTTGAGTACGTTTTCAAAGATTCTTGCACCTGGTTTTCGACTTGGATGGATTGTTGCATCAAAAGATATTCTTGATAAATTTGTGTTAGCAAAACAGGCAACGGATCTGTGTACTAATGTGTTTTCTCAGTATGTAGCCTATGAATATGTAAATGGTGGGCATTTGGATGAACAAGTGAAAACTATTAGTTCGTTGTATAAACATAAACGTGATGTTATGCTTTCTTCTTTAAAGAAATATTTTCCGAAAGAGGTTGAGTGGACAATTCCGAAAGGTGGTATGTTCATTTGGATTTCTCTTCCTAAAATGATTGATACTCGGTTGATGTTTCAAAAAGCATTATCTAAAAAAGTAGCATATGTTGTCGGTGAAGCATTCTTTCCCGAAGGTGGTAATTATCATTCTATGCGATTAAATTTTTCGTATTCAGATGATGAGACTATAAAGGAAGGTATTAAGCGGTTAGCTGAAGTAATTAAAGAAGAATTATCTAAAAACTTTCAAGATGAAACGTATCCGCCTGAAGGAGTTTAAAAAAAGAAAGGAAAAAATTTTCTTTTTCTTTTAATTTATTGTTACTGCTTGGATATCTGGACTGATAAGATCCATGATTGCTTCAATGAATGCAAAGATTGCTGTTATTAATTGCATTATTGCTGAAATAATCCTTTCAATGAGATTGACGATTTGTAAAAGATCAAAGACAAAAGCAATCAACTTTTGTATAAAACTAAGTATGGCAAGTAGTATTTGAATAATCAAATCAATAAGTCCTTTGCTCAGTATATTATTTTCTGCATCAGTAATTAACACATTTTTCATTGTTCTTTTTTCTTCAATTTGTTCAATCCTATTCATTGCAGGTTGACTATAATTATATGGTACTGCAGTAACCGTGGATACTACTAGAATTAATGTAAAAAAAACCCCCAACAAAACACATCTATGTTTCATTTCAATCACTCAAATAAATAATACGGAAAATAGTATATAAATATGTCTGTGGTGTGAATATCGTCTGATATTTAAAAAAATAATACATAATTATGCAGGTAATACTGTAGGCATAACTTATTTAAAACCATAAGTTCTTTTCTTTTTTTATATTGGATTGGTGGATACGATGGGATCGCGAATTAAGAGTCGTGTGAAATTAGATTATATTCAAGATTTTGAAATGATGTTTGAACGAATGAAGGTGCATCGACCGAGAGAAGCTGCAGTGTATTATTCAATTTTAATTGTTGATTCTCCGAAAGAATTCTCAGAAATACTTAATATTGCTGGGGAGCTTGCTAACTTAACTCGAAGACCTTTGGAGACTGGACGGAATTGTTTGTTGAAAAATGGGTTGATTGCAAAAGTATTATTTGCTAATCAAACAAAACATCAATTTGGTCGGGAAAGTTACCTTCCCGCACATCCTAAGGCAATTTGGGAATGTATCAAGCAGGATTTACAACGATATATTGCACCTGAAACGTATCATAATATTGAAAAACATCTAAATGTTTATGCTGATTTTTATCGAGATAATTACGAGAAATATGGGATCAAATTAAAACGAAGTGGAAATGTTACCATTGAATATTATGGTAAATGGGTTTTGTATAATGTGCTTCATAACAGTTTAGATCGAGGTAATACGCTTCGTTTCCAGATAAGTGGAGATCGTTTTTTCAAGGAACCATTCATTGATTATTTCAAAAAATTCTTGGAATTAGATAAAAAAATTGAAGTCATTATTGATTCAAAAATCGAAGACCCTATTCTTGATGAATTCAAAGATTTATATGGAAATAAATTAGAATTACGGTATTTCCCAGATGGAGCAACTGGTACCTTACGAAATTATGTGTTTGGAAAAGAATTTGCAGTAAACGGCATTAAAATCCTTCAAGACGATGGAAAAAACAATGAACCATCGTATGTAGGAACCGCGTATGTAGATTTAGATGATATTAAAGTGTTTAATAGTAAATTTGATAGCCTTTGGAATATGGCAAAACCAATAGAAAAAAAAAATACATAAAAGATTAAACAACCCCACATTCCGCACTTTTCTAAGAAAAACATTTCATTTTCTTAATTTCTTCATCA
>CAZYLG010000215.1:0-2954 GCA_964648565.1 uncultured Thermoplasmatales archaeon | reverse complement strand
CCCAAGTAGAAGCCTCCGCAGGGCTTCAGGATATCCAAGCTACCTCATGCGGGCATTCTAAATGTTTTTTTCATCCTGTATAGAAACACTCTATTTTAGTATTATTCCTCTACAAAGTATCAAAACTTAAACCTTCATAGAAAATCTAGAGAATATAATGTAACTTTTACTTAATTACGTCAACTAATGCAATTTTCTCAAGGACTAAGTGAAAAAGTTGATCTTTTTTTACTGAATCAATAGATTGTTTTTTAATACCAAAATCAATTAATTTCGATTTATCTGGATCTAAAACCTCATCATCTCTTTTAAAATTAAAAAATTGAAGGAAATTATCAATTATGTTATCAATATTCCCAACTTTTTTATCATTTATGATAAAAATTGCTGCAAATTTAGCATCTCCATTTTTCACTCCCATTTTTGAAATCGCATGTTTTATTTGTCGTTCTCCAGCCGCATATAATAATAATTCCATTTCAAAAGAATTAGTTGATGCTTCATCTCGCAAAATAGCTCGTTTGGCATGTTCAAAAGAAGAAATAATATGATCTTTTCCAAAAACAAAATTTGCATCCAAAAGTTGGATACCTACTTTAGTTTCTTGAGAAAAATCAGCTACCATTGAAATAAACTCATTTACATTCGAAATTACTCCTTTACATCCGATAAATTCAATTCTATATTGAGTCATTTTCATCCTCCAAAAACTCAGTGAGTTGACTATTATGATGATCCGTGGACTGATTAAGTTGTTTTTTGATTCGATCTGCGATACCTGAACCAATCGTTGGTATAGATGTTAATTCTTCAACAGAAGCTTTTCGAAGAGATTCAAGAGAGTTATATCCATGTTGATACAATTTTCGAGCTCGAACTCGACCGATTCCTTTTAATTCAATCAATGAAAGTAATTCTTTTTTACAGCCGTATTCAACTCGCAAGCCAAGTCCTGTTAAAAAGGACACTGCATCAAAATAATACATTCGAGCAAACTCTCTCATTGCATGAAGAAGCCAGTGAACCGTTTGTACGATACCATGAATATCTCCAGGGCCAACGCCATATTTTGCTATCATTGCATCCTCTGTTTTCTCTTCTATCCAATCTCGTAAAAGAAGCGCTGTTTTGAAATCAGATAAAAACCATTCATATTCGGAATCTGCTTTAAGAGGAGCATCACAAAATAATTGATCTTGACATCCTTGAAGTACTGTCTCTACCCAACTATCACTTTTTCGAAGATAAAGAGAACGGACATCTGGTGTTGAACAAACCGTTTGTAATACAGCTATTTCATTTGGTAACTTACTAACTGATTCAGCACGCATAAGATTTTTCTTTAATTCAACTGCAGATAAAGGATCAATATAAAGAGAAGATGTTTTCATTCCAAATGGAGTTGCCTCATAACCTTCCTTATTTTCTTGAATGAATTGATGTTGAATCAAAAATTCTATGGTTTGATCAATTTCATCTTGTAACGTGAAAACTTCTGCTTGATATGCATAAAACGTACTATCAATGAATTGATTGATGTCTTCATCTGTTTGCACAAAACCCGTGGCAATAGCTGAAAGCAAATGCATCCGTAATGATGCTTGATTTCCTAGTTTTGAAAAAATCGGTTCGGTTTCACCATGAATATATCTTGAAAGAATTAATTTTTTTTGAGAAGATTTTTTTGCAATTGTTATAGCCTGGCCTTCAGTATCAAACTTTGGCCGTCCTGCTCTTCCTGCTTGTTGTTTATATTCAAGAACCGGAATCGGCTGCATTCCCATATTTCCTTCATAACGCCATAAATCCCGAATAATTACTCGTTTAGCAGGAATGTTAACTCCTGCTGCAAGCGTAGGTGTGGCAACAATACATTTAATTAATCCTTCCTTGAAGGATTGTTCAACGAATCGACGTTGATAACTTGCTAATCCTGCATGATGAAAGGCGATACCATTCTTTAGACAAAACAGAAGGGTTTTATCTATTGAAGTTTGTTCTGAATGACGATGTACGAAATCATTAATGTTTTTAGTAAGCTTGATTTTTTCATCATTTGTTAAATGATCTTTTGTAACACTTCCAATCTTTTTAGCGACTGAAGCTGTTGATCTTCGAGTGTTAACAAAGATGAGTACTTGTCCTTTTTCAGTTAAGCATTGATTAACTAATTCATCTAAGACTGAACTTTTTGTTTTTTCAATTTGTTCAATTTCACCAGTATCATAAATAAGTTCTCGATTGTAGATCACACCTTCTTTTAATGGAACTGGTCTCCAATCAGATTCAACAAGAGTGGCATCAAGCCAGATGGACAAATCAATTGCATTTTGAATAGTAGCAGATAATCCTATGATTTGAGTTTCAGGATTTAATGATCTGAACCGAGCGATAAGTACTTCTAATGTTGGTCCACGAGTTGGATCTTGTATTAAATGTATTTCATCAATGATTAGTGCTGAGACTTCATACACCCAGCTTACTTTATGTCGAAGAAGAGAATCGGCTTTTTCAGATGTGCAAATAATGATATCATATCTGGCAAGACGTGGATCTGAATCATCCAAATCCCCTGTTGAAATTCCAATTTTAAATCCTGCTTTCTCAAAAACAGAGAGTTCTTCATATTTTTCTCGGGCAAGTGCAATAAGTGGAACCACATACAATGCTTTTCCTCCACGTTCAATCAATTTGTAAAACATAGCAATATAAGCAACCAGGCTTTTTCCACTCGCCGTTGGTATGGCAAGAATCAGATTCTCACCATCTAAAACAGATTTGATTGCTTTTTCTTGTGGCGGATACAATGATGTAATACGTTGTTGATGGAAGAGGTCTTTAATTGGTTTTGTTAATGGAAGTTCGGAAATGTTCATAATATTTCACGGGGTTAAACGTTGTTTTGAGTCAAAAACTTTATTCATGACCAATAACTTATCCCTTTTTGATAGTAT
>CAZYLG010000214.1:0-2977 GCA_964648565.1 uncultured Thermoplasmatales archaeon | reverse complement strand
GAGTTATAAACAAATGAGAGATGAAAAAGGAAATATTTTGAATTCGTTAAATGATGGAAAAATAGAGGAAATCTGTAAGGATATTGATGATCGGTTTGAACCATATTATGATGAAAAAAAAGAGAGAACATATCCTCCTGATTTACCTGTTGAATATTTTATTATTTCTGTATATGATAAAGAATTACAGAAATTGGCACAATCAAACACAGCTGATTTTGAAATTGAGTTCCATTCGGATATTGTAGAAAACCCATATCTAAAAGAAAAAATTAAAAACAGAAATGATAACCTTGGTTTGTTCAAACAGGGATTCAAATTCCGCAGTCTTAACATGCATGAGTTACTGGAAACACAGGAAAAATATGGACAGGTAACGAAAGAATATATTGTACAATGGAATGGTGTGTTTGACATTCATCCTCAAGCACCATCGAAGATTGCGCAACATATTGTAAAGAATTATACTCCACATGGTTTTGGTGAGTTCAACTGGTTGAAGACGGAAGGAATGAATAAAACAGTGTTAACTCCAATGGAGGCATAAACAACATGAGTAAAATAGAAGTGAAAGACAAAAAATTTTATGTATTGGTCGGAAAAGAGTTTTCTATCTATGATGACCAGAAGGAAGCAGTTGCAGATCTGAAAGATGAACTGAAAGACAATGAGAACGCTATCGTTGCTGAGATCACGTATGAAGATTCTGAATCAGGGGATAAACAGGGAACATTTAATGTGAACCCGTTGAGTTGGAAAGATATTGCGATGGGTTGGATTTAAGCATGGCAGATAAGGATAAATCTGTATGGATCGATATTGATGACATTAAGATAGACGAGATGCAGTCTCGTCTTGGTCATTGGTCAGATGATGAGAAAGATCAGGCATTGGTCGATTCCATGAAAGGAATCGGTCAAGTACAGGAAGTGATAGTTAGAAAACTCCTCCCGGAGGAGAAAAACTTTAAATATGGATTGGTAGCAGGGAGCCGAAGGTTTCACGCCATCATTAAAGCAGGTAAACCGAAAATCAAAGCAGTTGTAAGAGAGATGACAGATATTGATGCAATAAAAATTTCGATTAGTGAAAACATTGGGCGTAAAGATTTGACCCAATATGAGGAAGCCGTTGCCATAAAAAAGTTGGCTGATTTAATTCATAGTTCAAATAAAAAACTTAGTGAGTGGGCAGTACAAAAAGAAATTGCCCAGGCGTTATACGGTAGCGAAGAAAGAGGGAACAATGTTCATGCAGTAATATCCAGAATTGAAAAAATTCCTAAAATGGCATTAGTTCTGTTAAAAAAACCAGAAGAACGAACACAACAGGAAAAAGAGGTGCTAAAAAAATACAACATTCCGTTACACTTTGGGGGAACAACAAAAAGAGTGACTGATGCATTGGCATCATTATCTATTAACTTAAATGGGGGAACAGATGAGGAAAAAACGGATGAAATATTAACAGCATTTAAAGAACTTCATTTATACATGGATATTGGCCAAGAGGAGATACGTAATAGAATAATTACTCTTAGAAATAGTTTAGAAAAAGGCAATCCTTTTGATGTTGCGTTAAAGAAAGCCAAGGAAGAAAAACAATTATTTGAGATCCGTCAGGCATTTAGTTTTCGTATCGGTACTTTCGCTCTTCCTTCTAAACAATATTGGGATTGGCATGGTAAGGCAATAACTAAAGCACGGATGGAACCAGATGATCTTGTGCAAAAGGTATATGTTGATTGGTTGGAAAGGCAGGCTAAGAAGGAAGGATGGTAAATCAGTATGTGTGAGATTATAGATGTTCCTGTTGAATTAATTTCAAGAGATCCATATAATCCACGTAATGAACCACCAACTGATGAGTTAATCGAATCGTTAAAGCAGAATGGCGTGCTTTCACCAGTGACTGGTAGAAAAGATACGAATGGTGGGTATTATGCTACGGATGGATGGGAACGAGTGCAAGGTGCTATAATAGCAGGTGTTGATGTCGTACCCTTTGAGATACATCCTGATGCTTTGTCGGCTATGCGTGCGGGTAATGCTAAATCAATTACACGAGGTTGGACTAAATATGATACTGTTGTGAATATCAATAATTATTATCGTGCATGCCGAGCAAGAGGGTTAACTCATAAACAAGCACTACATAAAACAGCGAAAGACAACACTAAACATCTTGCAACAATTTCAAGATACGTGCGTATATGGGAACTTCCTGATGGAGTAAGAATACTGTTTAAATCTCCTTCTAAAAGAACACAGGATGAATGGAATTATCTTTTAAAATATAATAATAATATTAGAAGATATAATGAAACATTGAGTACGGTTGTTGCTGATTATCTGATGAAGTATATTCATGACGTTCCAGATGACCGGTTGATAGATATTGCATGTAATGTTATTGGTAAAAAAAAACATGTTGCAAAGCAGGTTGTTTCTGAAGCGACAAGACCATATAATTTAAATAAACCTATTAGAGATATTTTTAATATTGTTAAAACAGGGTGTGATAAACCAGTTGGTATTAATCTTCCTTCTCATGTCTATTTACCTTCTGATAAGAAAGATATGCTTTTGAAGTATATGGCTGATAGAAGAATGAAGATTAATGATTTCATCCGATATTTGTTTGATAAATGTATAGCTGATGAAATAGAGGTGGACAGTAATTATGAATGATTTTGATGTGAATTATAAATTAAAGGAACTCAATTGTTCGATCAATGATTTAACTATTCTTGTTAAAAAAATTCAATGGAGAAATACTGAATTGCAAACTGAAATTAATGCGATTAGAATGGTTCTTGAAAAACAGGGGTTGGTACCAGAATGAACTTTTTTCGATTTAAAGACGGCAGGGATTTCCTTGATAAAACTGGGATGAATCCTGATGAAGCTATTAAATTCTTGAATCAAGAGTTGATTAAAAAGGGTTATAAGATATTTACAAATGTCTCTTTTTACAC
>CAZYLG010000213.1:0-3023 GCA_964648565.1 uncultured Thermoplasmatales archaeon | reverse complement strand
CACCAATAAAATGAATCATCTTCACTGCTTTACCCTTACTCGATTGAACCATATCCGTTCCATTCATCAACGCAACACCAATCGCAAGCGGTTTATGATGCTGTTCATCACGAATCCACACAGGCATATCCACTTCAATAGTATCATCTGCATCAACGATACCAGGTGCCATCACATCAGCACCATTAGTCACAAAACGCACCGCACCCATATCAACTGTTACAAAACGATTCGATGGATGAAACTTTAACAAACCTCGCAACGTCATCATTGCACGATCATTAATATCCATGGCAATGGGCACTTGATCAACAAAATAAAACACAGAATCCTCAATCACACCAGTAAAAATTTCATTCACACTAATATCTAAGGATTCATTGAATTGCTGTTCAAGCCGCTTGATTAACTCCTTTGCCTTTTTTTGTTTCAACAAATGCTTATTTTTCACTTTCACAAGAATCAACAAAACACAACCCATGTATCTCATATAAAAATTGCCCAAACTCTTATAAACAGATTACTTATTTGGTGGTTTCAAGGTACGAACTATGGATAAACCACTGAAAATACTACATGAATCATTAAACAACCGAGTCATCGTCGAACTCCGCTCAGGACGAGCCTATCACGGTGTCCTTGATGGATACGATGTTCCCCATATGAATCTAGTGTTAAAAAACGCTGATGAAATGAAAGATGGCTCATCAGTTGAGAAACATAACATGGTCATTGTCCGTGGTGACAACATTATTTATGTATCACCATAAATTTTAAATAGATATTCAGAGGTGACAGGATACTATGAGTAAAGGAACAGCATCACACTTCGGCGGTAAAAAAACCCATACCATTTGCAGACGATGCGGTAAACATGCTTTTCACGTTCAAAAACGAGTATGTGCATCATGTGGATTCGGAAAAACCAAAAAACGCCGAACGTACAACTGGGCAAAACAACACTAAGTCAATCATATTTTTATCCTCTTTTTAGTTATATCTGATTTAATTTTACCTTAGTGTTCTTTTTATTAAAAAATGACGTATTCTTCTTAAACACAACAAAAAAAAGAATATAGTTTTTTTATAGAGAAGAAATCAATTACTTTCTACTTATGGTATTACGATATTTTTGATCGTTCCAGAGTTTTCGGTAATGATAAAAATATTCAAACATACCAAGTTTATCAGCAGTATACACGATCTGATGGTGCATTATAATATCAATCTTTATATGCAAAGGGAGATCTTCGAAAAGATGCACATCATAATTATGAATCTCTGTGTTAACTTTTCTAAATACTTTCCGTAACAAATCCGAGGCATTTACCGATTCATTACTTTTAGGTTTCTGTAATTAAAACAATTTGGTGACACTGTTCAAAATCTCTTTTTTTTTGTTTATCTACTCTCTCTTCATTCATTTCTATTATTTGTAGGATGATACTTTATCATTCTGAATAAAGATTAAGGGGTGAAGTTCGGGATAAAAACATGGTTGATTTCTACTATTAAGATCAACTTGTTTCTGATCTGCAATTATTCCTTCTTTTGTAAATAATAAATGAAGAATCAGTTTAAATGGAACGATTCCTCGAAATGGTAGTTTGCTATACGCAGGATTTCCATTAGCTAAATAGATCACACCAGTATTAGTGCTTTGATTATAAAGCATCCAAGTGTCAACTCCATGAAGGTCTCCCCCATGACCCGTTGCAATCAAATTTGGACCAACTGAAGAATGCATCCAGGAAAGACCATACCCGCTCTCATTATCAGGTTGTAACTCATGCATTAATTCTACTGTTTCTTTTTTTAGGATTTGTGTTTCGTGATACATGCCATCATTCATATGAGCAATCAAGAAATGAGAAAGATCTGATACTGTTGAATACAAGCCTCCTGCTGGATAAAATCTTGGTCTCCAGTACTTATCTGTTGGAGTTTTTTCATTAAACAAAAAATCTAACGTGTCAATGGTATAATACCGGCCGATAAAACGCTGGTACGGAATGGCTACGTTATCAAGAGGTAACCTTGACAGATTAAAACCTGTATTGTTCATTTCAAGTGGATGGAAAATATGATGTTCACAATAATATAGGAATGATTCATTAGAAATACGTTCGACTAAATAAGAAAGCACATCAAAACCAATATTAGCATACATTGCTTGTTCACCAGGATGATAGGTATCACTCCAAACAGTAGAAGTATAATATCTTCCATTGGGTAACAAGAATTCTTTAAGATATGGTTCTGGGAAAAAATCAAATGGTGGATCACCTGAGAAATTAAACCAATAGTATTCATTTTGGGTGTTCGTATTCAAACTTGATGTATGAGAAAGTAGCATACGAAAGGTGATTGGTTCATTTGGAAAATGTGGATTTCTTAATTCAAAAGGTAAAAACCTGTTTACATCATCATCTAACGCAAAACAATCCTGTTCATACAATTGCATGATAGCAGTACCAACTATTGTTTTGGTAATTGATGCAAGAATATAAATCGTATCAATTGTAGCAGGTTTCTGAGTAGATAGATCGTAATATCCATACCCATTTTCCCAAATCACTTGATCATCTTGAATAATACACGCAGATAATGATGGAAAACCTGCTAGTTTCATCAACAACATGATTTTTTGATCAAAAGCATCAGAGGGAAAAGCGTTCTGATTTACGTCTGTATCTAGAATCTTTTTTTCCGTATCAGTTGCACCGTGAAATATGGATGTTGACGTAACCGTTAGATTCGCACACAAAAGAATACTAATTATTACCAGTACTTGCATCCATTTCTTTTGTTTCATCTATTATTTACGACCCGCATGTTTTTTTATAGATATCCGCCAATTCGAAGACTGGGGTCACCAAGTAACACATAAGATTGAGCAACTTGCACATCAACCCACGTGTCACGAAGCGTGGTTTCATTAGTTGCAGACCAATCCACTGGATAGGTGTCTAAATACCAGGAAACCGTATCTTTTAACACATCTCCAGCATGAATCACTCCTT
>CAZYLG010000212.1:0-3024 GCA_964648565.1 uncultured Thermoplasmatales archaeon | reverse complement strand
TACGACTTCAAGAGATGGTGTTAGTGGTGAGTTCAGCGATAGTATTTCTGGTCTTCTTCCTGGTACTATGTATCATTATCGGAGTGTTGCGAATAATAGTGCTGGGGAAGTGTATGGTAGTGATATGAGTTTTATCACCTCTCCTGAGAACCCGGATTCTTTCTCAGCGATTAACAGTAATGGTGATATTTTGTTATCTTGGATGAAGGGTAGTGGTGCTGATTATACGGTTATTGAACGACATACGGTTGAATCTTGGAGTATGGACGATGGCATTGAAATCTATAATGGCACTGGTTCATCGTATACGGATATAGGGCTTTCTGCTGGCACTTATTTTTATCAGTTGTGGAGTTATACGGTTGGTGATGGATATAGTGATTTTGCTTCTGCGAATGTAACTGTGGACATTGAGTTTTCTGGTTTTACGGTTTCTGATGGTGCAATGGTTCCAACGACAACTG
The DNA here is from genome assembly GCA_964648565.1 of uncultured Thermoplasmatales archaeon. GTDB lineage: Archaea > Thermoplasmatota > E2 > DHVEG-1 > DHVEG-1 > EX4572-165. The sequence continues at coordinate 2,560 of CAZYLG010000212.1, read as the reverse complement.
GGTCTTGGGATATTTACATTGAGGATTTATCCGGTAGTTTCGATTGGAGTATTGAAACTTGTCCTGATGTTGGAAGTGCGAGTGATACAGATGATGTGAATGGTACGAAGTCTTGTCCGTTATCTGGATTGTATTATTCCACGGAGTATACTGTTTTTGTGAATGTGACTGGGAGTCAACGAAATGAAACATTCACGTTTGAAACGCAATCTGGTCCGGAGGATAAGATTATGGTTACATTAAATCCGCAGACCATAGCGAACATCAGTCTTAATAAAACCAGTTGGGATGTAAATGCGAATATCGGTGGGAGTGACAGTGAAGCATTTAATCTGGATAATGTTGGTAATGTACAAGTTGATGTCACTGTTTCAGGTACTGGCTCTACGAATTGGACGCTTTCTTCTGCTCCGGCTCATAATATGTTCAACATGAGTTTTAACACGGGAACAACATGGAATTCAATATCTACGAGTGATACTTCTTTCATCACGGATTTAGCATATGATGAAAACATTGATTTTGATTTACGTTTGTTCATGCCGACGAGTTCATCGACGAATGCGGAGCAATCTTCCATTGTCACGTTTACAGCGACTATGGATTAAAAAAAACCTCCTCTCTTTTTTCTTTTTTTGTATACCGTTTTGTAAAATATTATTTATAGTTAACGATATGTATAGATGTATATGAATGATAAAAAAATCAATGGTGTGATAGCCATTCTTTTGATTTTTTCCGGTGCAGTGGGGAGTATGTTAGTAACGGAGATATCGGGTAGAATGGTGGAAGATGAAAAAAAAGTTCCAAGTGATTGGATTGAAGGATTTGGTTTTTTCGAAGATTTTATGGATACTCATGGTGAAAAAAGATTAGATGGCCATCATATTTATTTTAGTCAGGGAAGGAACACAGGGTCTATGTATCCAGTGATTGGTGATGGGACATCTCTTATTTTTAAAGAAGATTTTGATGTTTATGATTTAGCAGAGGGAGATATCATTGATTTTAAAAAAGATGTAAATGATTCGTTATATAAATTAAGTGTAACTCATAGAATTATTGAAATTGGATATGACCGTGAAGGAATATATTTTATTACGAAAGGAGATAACAATGAGATTGATGATACAAAAAAATATGGGAAGATAAGACCTGAACAAATAACTGGAGTGGTCATTGGAATTATTTATTAGATTTTTTTTGTATACTGTTTTGTCGATTAGTATTAATACTTCAAACTTATTTTTATTTTTTAGTGATTGAAAAATGAAGCGATTTTCTTTGTTAATTGTGGTTTTATTGCTTTTTTCAGCAATGAGCATTGTGCAAGCAGATGATGACTTTGATTATTTGGATGTATCTAAACAAGTTTCTGGTTTAGATTTAGAACCGATGAGTGCTCCTACGGTTGTAACTAACAGTTCAACAGATGTTGATGCTACTTCTGCAACGTTGAATGGATTTTTATCGAATGATGGTGGTGAGATTTGTAGTGTTTGGTTTGAATATGGTTTAACTGATAGTTATGGTGAGACAACATATATTTCAAGAGATGATGAAGATTCTTTTTCTTATGAATTGTTTCCCCCATCAAATATTGAAAATGTACATGATGAAAATTGGTTATCATGGGCAGGATGGACATCTATTGCTCCTGCTAAGGTATGTCATTTTTATGAAACATATGAAAATGTAGTATATTCTCCTTTTTCTGTTACTGCAAAATTTGAATTAGCTGGTTGTTATGATGCTGAATTCAAATTGTATGTTTACAATTTTAATTCAAGTTCTTGGACTAAAATTATGGATTATGATGATAATTTAGGAGCAGCAATATATAATGTAACTGAAAATATTATCCCGTGGCAAAATTATATTAATACAACAGATAATAACAAAGTCAGAACAAAAGTAAGTCTATATAAAGATGTTGCAGATTGTTCTCCTGTAGCATCTAAATATTATGAAAGTAAAATTGATGTTTATGATGGTTGTTCAACAGGAGATACATTTAATGCTGATGTAACTGGTCTCTCTCCTGGTACAACGTATCATTATCGGAGTGTTGCAAATAATAGTGCTGGGGAAGTATATGGTAGTGATATGACTTTTACTACATCGGCTGAATTGCCATCAGTGACTACTAATTCATCTACAAATATTGATGCTACTTCTGCAACGTTGAATGGTTTTTTGAGTGATGATGGTGGTGAGGGTTGTAGTGTTTGGTTCGAGTGGGGTGAATCTGATAGTTATGGGAATACAATAAATCCTTTTAGTACTGATTTAAGCAGTGGTACACATATCATAGATTCTTCTTTTGGTTGGGCTTATGATGTGTATGCTACGGATGTTGATGGTGATGGTGACATTGATGTCCTTGGTGCTGCATATAGTGCTGGTGATATTACTTGGTGGGAGAATGACGGTTCTGAGTCTTTCACTGAGCATACGATAGATGATAATTTTGATGGTGCTTGTTCTGTGTATGCTTGTGATGTGGATGGTGATGGTGATGTGGATGTTCTTGGTTCTAATGAATATGGTCATGATATTG
>CAZYLG010000211.1:0-3035 GCA_964648565.1 uncultured Thermoplasmatales archaeon | reverse complement strand
TTTAACTTTTGATAATAAGAAAATAGTATGCAACAATATATGTGAAAAAATGAGGGGAAAGAGGATGTTTAACATCCGAAAAATATGGTTTTTACGAATTCAATATTTAAACTAAATAATTTTAAGTATAATTCAGTCTGATTTATACATGATGAAAAATATATATTAAATATGGAATTTATGTAAAAATCTGATAGAAGATTATTTATTTTAGAAGGTCTTAATACATATGGGAGAGATAAATGAAAAAAAGCATCATTTCTATAAGTATTGCCTTTGTTTTACTATTTAGTGGCATTGGTATTAGTGAAGATGTATCTTTTGATGAAACTGAAAAAAATGATATTTTCAATGAAGAAATCTCTTTTGAAACCAAAGAACAATCAGACGAAATATATTATCATCCACTAATGCAAATTGATGAAAAAACCATCCAGATTTGGAATCAGGAGTATCAACAGGCAAAAAAAGCTGATATTGATCAAAACCTAAAAAAAACCATTGAAACAACCGAGGATTATAGCATATTAGATTTGCTTAAATACGATGCAAAGGAACGTAATCAGGGATTATGTTCAAATTGTTGGGCATGGCCCGCAACAAGTGTAGTAGCCATTGCATTAAATGTTCAAGAAGGAATTTATGATCGTCTTTCTGTACAATACATAAACAGTTGCGGGGAAATTGTTGGTTATGATTGCTGTGACGGTGGATCTCTTAATCTTTTTGCTCGATTCTATCGAACGACAGATATGATTATTCCATGGTCAAATGAAAACGCAGAATGGAAAGACAGATTCAATCAATGTAACACACCTTGTGAAAGTATCGAAACAGAACCTAACTATCCAATTTCAGCTATTTATCCTGAAACTATAGAAACTCATGAAATATCAGAGGAACAAGCAATCGAAAATATCAAAAATATTCTTCATCAACAAAAAGGCATCTATTTTAGTTGGTATTTACCAGATATGGATTATCGCGATGATTTTAAAACATTTTGGGATAGACAAAGTGAACAAGTGGTTTATGATCTAGATTGGGATTGCGGAACCGAATTAGATGAACAATCAGGCGGCGGACATGCGGTGTTATGCGTTGGATATCATGATGAAGAAGGAACTGAAAATGATTACTGGATTATGTTAAACAGCTGGGGCACATCATCTCAACGTCCAAATGGCTTATTCAGAACTAATATGCATATGGATTATGATTGCACTATCCTTTTCAATGGGTATGAATATTATTCCTTTGTTTTTCAAACCTTAGATATTGCTTTTGGAACTGAAGATGAAGCACCTGATCCACCGTCTATTGATGGACCTTTAAGTGGAACACCAGAAGTATCATATACCTATAATTTTACAACCATTGATTACCAAGGTGATGATGTATATATCATGATTGATTGGGGTGATGATGAAGTAACAGATTGGCTAGGTCCTTTTGCTTCTGAAGTCACCATTCAACGTAATCACACCTGGGAAGAAAAAGATACATTTAATCTTAGAGCAAGAGCTAAGGATGAACGTGGAAAAACAAGTTTGTGGTCAACACTTGAAGTTACCATGCCGAAAAATAAAGCAATTCATGGATTATTTCTTGATTTTCTTATGTATCATTTCAAACTCTTTTCATTCCTTCAAATTACTCCGGGGCCTTAATGGTTAATAGGTGAAATATTCGTAATCAAAATCAATACGTTTATCAAATTTGACCTTGAATGTTAACGATATAATTATTTCATGAAGTAAAAATTGCGTTAATCCCGTCAGAGATATGATTTACTCCCATTATGAAACCATTTCAGTTTAGGATAGATATCTAATTTTTCATCTGTTCAGTATCAATCTATGAACTGATAAACAAATGAAACGGATTCAGTACTTTTTTATACCGTTACATACATGTGTACAATAATTAACGGGTGTTTAATTTAAATATTTTAAATTCGTTTGCTTAATCATTAAACGGATTTGGATGAATAGGAAGGATAAGATGGATTCACAAAATATGCTCATAACTGGGTTTATAGCAGTTATTATTTTCATAATTGGATTATTACTAATCCCAAGCCTTTATTCAGATTTCCTCTGGTTTACAAGTATTGGCTTTTCAGATGTGTTCTTCACCATTATTAATGCAAAATTAATCTTAGGAATTCTTTCAGCAGTGTTCTTTTTTGCCATGCTTTATATGAACTGGTGGATCATCAAAAGAGTGCTGAACCGTGAAGGAATTGATGTAAGAAGAACCGTTGAAAAGATGATTCCGCTTCTATTAGTTTTCAGTGCATTGATTGCTGGACTTATTTTTTCAACTCAGTGGAGTGTGCTACTGAAATTTTTGAATGCAACCAATTTTGGTATTATCGATCCTGTTTTTGGAAATGATATCAGCTTCTATGTGTTTTCGCTTCCATGGTATACATCCATTCTTGGTTTTCTTCTAATAATCACCATAATTAGTTTGTTCGTTTCATCATTTATGTATTTGATTTTTGGAAAACCATTCAGTTTAGGAAGTTTTCAAGATTTTAGCAGCGCCTTATCTACTCGAGTTGATGAAGGTTTTAAAAATAAAATGAAGCTTCATCTTTTCATTCTGGTTGGTGTTTTTTTCATTCTTATTTCGCTTTTGGTGTGGCTATCTCGATTTAATATTTTATTCTCCGAAGCTGGAGCTGTGTTTGGAGCAGCCTATACCGATATTCATGTGACTCTTCCGATGCGTTCTATTATTTCTGTTGTTTCAGGGATTGTTGGACTATTGTTTCTCGCTGATTGGAAACTAAAGAATCTGAAATTTCCAGTCATTGGCATTGGTGTACTCATCTTTATTTTATTAATTGGCGGTATCGCTGGTATTGCCGTGCAACAGTTTCAAGTTGAACCTGATGAATACAACACAGAAAAACCGTTTATTGAACGAAACATCAATTTTACATTGCAAGCTTTTGATCTTGATACCATTCAGCAGATTCCGTTTCAACCAAATTATAATATGACCTATCAGGAACTGAAAAGTAA
>CAZYLG010000210.1:0-3041 GCA_964648565.1 uncultured Thermoplasmatales archaeon | reverse complement strand
TTGGCTATCCTTTACTTTTGAATCAGAGAAGCCCATATGAATCAAAAGAAGAATCTCTCACGTATCCTTTTTTCCTTAATGCTAACTGGACTCCTCTTGTTTACTGGTTGTACTGATAATACTTCTCCACCTGCTGAAGAAGAACCGCTTCCTCGTATCTCTAGATCAGATCTACTCCTCATTCAACAAAATCTTATTGATTGGTTTGAAAACCATATAAACAAAAACACTGGCTTACTAACAAATATAGAGGAAAACACCTCTCTTAAACAAGATGTGCTCACTGGATGCGTTCTTGCAACGCTTACACAAACGAATACTTCATTTCCCGGTTTATTACAACAAAACCTGAATAGTATCGTTGGAATCTATGATGATCATCCAGAACAGTTCAACCTTTCCACTACCTCATTACTACTCAGTTTAATTTATGAAACACCAAAATCAACCTCAAACCCTGCTTTAGAACAAACATTAGCAGATCGCATCCTTTCATTTAGAAAACCTGAACAAACCTTCAACACTACTTTATTAATCTCAAATGATGCAGCATATGCATTAACTGCATTGATCACTCATGTTCATGAAACAAATAATGAAACCATAAAAACAAATACCGCCATATTACTAAAACAGTATCAACAATTACTCAATGAAAACTCATATTATTCTCCATGGTACACCCAACCATTTTCAACTATTGATTCATCATTTAATCTATCAACTCATCCTCATCAAACAATCATTCAGATCAATACTCAGATAACAAATCAGCAAGAAACCATAGATACTTCAACTATAGGAAAATATATACCTGAAAATCAATCAAAAGAATCAATAAATTACCAATTACACGCTCTAAACAGTATGATGACAGCTTCAAAACTTTCAACTAATCTAACCGATACCAAAAATCAAACACAATTCCATCAATCACTCATCCTTGGACTTATATATCTAAAAAACATGGTGACAACAGAAAACACACCGTTTAGCATCCAACATAATCTAACCCTTCTTCCACTCATCTATACCATCAACAACTATCTATCAGATAATAACTGGTCTTATGTTTGGGAACCTGAAACTCAAACACTCATTGAAGCAAAAACACTTCAAACCAGCCCAGAACTCTGGATGCTTCTATCAATTGGAGTAATGGCTTCAATTGGACTGCTTTCCTTAGTGTTTATCATCATTAGATTATACTATAAAAACAAAAGAAAATAAAAAAAGTATTTCATTCTGAATCCGATTCAGAAGGAATTCCTACATATTTTTTATAGATCATGGAAATAATTCCGGTTACAACTAAACTTACGCTGAGTAAAATTATTGGGGTCACCGGATTTTCTAACAGTTGATAATCAATTAAAAAAATGAATCCAAATGACGAAAGCATCAATCCAGAAACAAGTTTCATAATTTGTCCATGCCACTCAGAAAGTTTCCGTTTCCCAAGAGTGATAACAAAAACAAGTAAGATAATAAACAAAGGAATAACATACACGATATTATAAAATAAGATATACATGAAATAGCTTGCTGATTCATTAGTAATACTATTCTCAGATAACGCTGAGGTAAACGCTAATGGAAGACCAAGTGTACAAAGTAATTCGTAAAAATTCACGGTTATCGCAAGCATAATGGTACCAAGAATAGTAGCACTTAACTTCGGATGTTTCACCAGTCCTCTCATTTTCTTATAAATCTTAGGTTTCTTTGAATCAGGAATGCTTAAACTTGCTCCTTTTTTAAAGAAAAAGAAATCCTTAATGTTTAACAATCCCATAGGAACAACGATTGCACCAACCAGCAGGGTAAATATAAAGATTTGAGATTTCAATTGAAACAATAATCCATATAAAAAGAACATAAACACCATGTAAAGCAAACCAGAAAAGAAGATGAAGATACCACCAATAAGAAGCATTCGCTTCCTAGACTTGGCATAAATCAACAAATTCAACAAAAAAATGAGAATAAAAAACGCACAAGGATTAAAACTATCAATGCCACCGAGAATAACGGTTAACACTGGAAGTGACCATGCTTCTATATCAATGGGGCCAAATGGAGTATTAATAATGTGATCAGTATCTTCCTTTGGATCAATTTTTTCAATATATTCAAGGAAAACATTAGATAGATAGGTAATCGATGTACTCAGATTTTCCTTTTCAATGATGCTAACCACGGAATTATTATTTCGTAAAACTAAAAATGGAATGAGTAGTGAGGAATTGGTTTCTACGTTAAATGCTTCATACTCCTGATTAAACGTTTCATTCTGATCAATATTTTTTATTTGAAACGAAAAATTACCAGAATAATTCTGTTCAAGACTATTAAGAGATGAACTATACTGATCGCAATCTGAACAATCATTTGAAACATACAATTCAGATCCTAAAACAAGAGAAGAATTAACGATAGGAATGATTTTATCTGTAAATCTGAATTCATTAATGATCTGATTAACATAATCAACTGAGATTTGGAATTCATCAATCATACTGCTCTCTTTATATCTGTTAGAAATAACTACGATGGGATAACGACCGTATTTTTCAATCCATTCATCACGATATTCCTCTTTGTCGACATCTTTGATGTAAACCGTGAGAAAATCATCATACGCATCGTTATTCTTAAATTCCTCAATGATTAATTGTTTATCATCCTGACAATCCCCACAAGTCTCAGAAAAATAAAAATTCAAAACAATGTTAGATTCTTCAGCAAGCGTACTAGGTAAAATAGAAGAAAACAGTAGTAATAAAGTAAATGCGAATAAGCCATATTTCATTAGTTTTTTCATAGTAGTGCACCTTTTCTAAAGTATTAGAGCAAGTTTTTCTTTATTTTTTTGAGTATCTTCCTAAATAGTTCATCATTTTTAATGATTTAGCTGATTTTCAAAAAAACACGATTTTTCCTAAAAAAATATATGCTGCAAAATAGAGATTTTTAAATAAGGGGAGTGAATTACCTTTCTCAAACAACAATCAGAGGATCAAAAGTAATGGAACAAAAAA
>CAZYLG010000209.1:0-3054 GCA_964648565.1 uncultured Thermoplasmatales archaeon | reverse complement strand
CCAGTGCCCCCACTCCTCTACAATTAAAAAAAAAGGTGAAAAAAATATGTTGAATATCGATATGAAAAATATGAATATCTTTACCATTCTCTCAGGATTGCTTTTCCTCGCTGGAATTGGTTTTTATATTTGGTGGGGAATTCGATTTGGTGTCTGGGCAGATATTGGTATCTATTCAGTTGCTATCGTTTTTATTCTTGGCGGAATCATAGGAATCTTGCTTTCGCTTTATGAACAACCCTCAAAACAATAAATGATAACAAAAGAGTTAAAGGTGTTTAAAGACACCTATTTTTTTATTTTTTCTGATTTTTCTATTTGATCCCATGTAAGAACCGGGTTTCTAGTTGCATTGACTTCATCTACCCGGCCAACCACCGTGTTTGATGGAGCATTTTTAACTGTTTCTGCATCTTCTGCTGCTATCTTATGTAAAATTTGAGCGTATTCATCCAATGCATTTTTTGGTTCGGTCTCTGTAGGCTCAATCATTAATGCCTCTTTAACAATTAATGGAAAATACATAGTTGGTGGATGTACACCATAATCCAGTAATCGTTTAGCAACATCCATAGCTCTAACTTTTTTCTTTTTTCGTAAACTCTCAGCACTCAACACGAATTCATGCTTTCGAAGATCCCTATAGGGAAGATCAAAACCTGGTTTTTCAAGGATTTTCTTTTTCAAATAATTAGCGTTGAGAACAGCTATTTCACTGGCTTTTTGCAACCCGTCAGCACCCATCATCAAAATATAAGTATATGCGCGTAATAGAACATCCACATTCCCATAAAATCCTTTGATTTTTCCAATTGATTCTGGGCGATCATAGGAAAATTTGTACCTATCTTTTTTCTTTTGAATACGTGGAACTGGAAGATATGGAACTAAGCGTTTTGAAACACCGATTGGTCCACTTCCAGGACCACCACCTCCATGAGGTGATGAAAATGTTTTATGTAAGTTCAAATGAACGATATCAAATCCCATATCTCCAGGTCTTGCTTTTCCCATGATGGCGTTCATATTTGCTCCATCATAATAGAGTAATCCTCCTGCATCATGCACGATATCTGCGATTTCAAGAATATCTGATTCAAAAATCCCTAATGTGTTTGGATTGGTTAGCATAAAACAAGCCGTTCGTTCAGAAACGGTTTTTTTAAGTAGGGATACATCGACTGTTCCGTCTTTTGTTGATGGAATTTCAACTAGATTAAAACCGGCCATTGATATACTTGCGGGATTTGTTCCATGAGATGTATCCGGTGTAATAATGTCAACTCGTTTTGAATCATTATTTGCTTTATGATACGATCTTGCAAGTAACATACCTAGGAATTCACCATGAGCACCAGCTGCAGGCTGCAAAGTAAAAGTATCCATCCCTGTGAGTTCAGAAAGCATTTGTTCTAACTCATACATCATTTGAAGCGTTCCCTGAATTGTAGATTCGTGTTGATATGGATGTAGGCAAGAGAATTGGTGCCATGAAACGATTTCTTCATTTATCTTAGGATTATATTTCATGGTACATGATCCTAAAGGATACATCCCAGTGTCAATCCCAAAATTCCGTTGGCTGAGATGATGGAAATGCCGAATGATTTGGGTTTCATCAAGATTCGGGATGTTAATCGCTTTTGTTCGGCGTAAAGACTGAGGTATTTTTTTAGGTGAATCAACTTGTTTCTGATTCATTCCAGAAAGTTTGTTTAACAAAGGTTCTTGTACTGAAGGTAAACTCATGCGATCACCTCTTTTAACACTGAAATAAATTGGTTAATATCTTGTTCATCATATGTTTCTGTGATACCAAAAAGCATCATGTTTTCTATGGTTGGGAACCATTTCTCTAAAGGCATACCACCTTGAATGCCATGGTTGATAAGTTTATCATTTAATGTGATAGGATCAATTGGACTTTTAATAACGAATTCATTAAAATGAGTGCCAGTAAATGGTTTAGAAAATCCTTTTAATTCCGTTATGGCTTTAGCTAAAGATTGCCCCCGTTCAAAATTTATTTTTCCCATCTCTACGAGATTGTTACCGCCCAACCAAGAGAGATATGCTGCGGCACCAAGTGCACATAATCCTTCATTTGTACAAATATTACTTGTTGCTTTTCCTCTCCGGATATGTTGTTCTCGAGTTTGAAGGGTCATACAAAATGCATCATTTCCATTTGTGTCTTTGGTTAACCCTATTAATCTACCAGGAATCTGCCGGAGGAATTTTTGTTTACATGCAAACAGGCCAAGTCCTGCCCCTCCAAAGTTCATTGCATTTCCAAGTCCCCTTCCTTCACCTATAACGATATCTGCGTTGTATTCGCCAGGTGATTTCACAATTCCAAGGGAAAATGGATTTATTCCAACCACGGCTAATCCATCATGGTCATGAATTTTTTTAATGAACTGCTCAATTTTTGATTCAAAGATACCAAAGGTGTTAGGATTTTCTATATATACACCAGAGATTTTTTCTGAAAGATTTTTTTCCAATGATGATTCATCAAGCTCACCTGTTTTTTTGTCAAAATCGATTTCTTTGATGACAATATTGGGACCTTTCGCATAATTGTGGAGAACAGATTTTTTTTCCCATGATAGATTTGAAGGAATTAAAAAAACAGATTTTTTTGTGATTCTAGTAGCCATTAATGCAGCTTCACCAATGGCCGTTACTCCATCATAAAGAGAACAATTGGCAACATCCATGCCGGTGAGTTCAGCAATCATGCTTTGATATTCAAACATGGCTTGTAGAAATCCTTGGCTTGCTTCGCTTTGATATGGTGTGTATGCAGTGAAAAATTCACTTCGATGTTGAATTGATTTTACAGCCGCAGGTATGTAATGAGGTTTAATCCCTCCTCCGAGAAAACTAATCATGTTTTGACATGATTTATTATTATTAGCTAATCTTCGGAGTTTTTTTTCTGTTTCCTGCTGTGATAATCCCTCATTTAAATCAAGATTTTTGATTTGCACGGAGGCAGGGATATCAGTAAAAAGATCATCAATACTTGATAGATTTAGTTCTTTGAGC
>CAZYLG010000208.1:0-3076 GCA_964648565.1 uncultured Thermoplasmatales archaeon | reverse complement strand
TTCTATGATCCCGCAACATTTGGATATGATGTTTCAATGAACAAACAAAAAACTGTGTGAGGGAGGGAGGAACATAATGGCAGCAGAAGAAGGAAGAAAAAGACTACGGTGTCACAACGTGTACAACCACGATTTTTCATTTTTTTTTCTTCTTCCATTTCTTTTGCTGCAACATAAACAATAGGTAAAAAATATGAGTAAGATAAGAAAGAAACATCACTGGAACTATTCCAATCTTCACGATCATTTTACGTTTCGTTGCTATCTGGACAGAGAATGCCAGATCTGTGGGAGAAAAGAACACCGAACCTATCTTGGAGGAGACATGTGGAAATGGACAGTTGTCAAAACCGGTAATAAAAAGGAGGAAGCTGATGAAAAAAAATAAAGCAATAATCAAACTCACACAGCACACTGCTAATATGATTCAATATGGAATCATCATAGGAGTTGTTCTCACCGTCCTTTATACCTTTATGAACATAAGCAATGAGAATCTGATTGGTTTCTTTGCAACAGATGCATTCATGTATACTGCTGTTTGCCTTGTTTTTCTTTATATCAGCTGGGAATGGATCAATAATAATCTATCAAAATTTCCCATCAGCATCATAAAAAGAAAAAACAGAACAAAACAAACAAGAAAGAATGAGTTAAAACAAAAAAAGACAGCAAATGAAAAACAATTGAACATCGAAAAAATCATACAGCTCACTGGCAATGTGTTCGGATTAGCATTCTCCATCATGGTAATGATCTTCTTACTCGTCGCTCATCTCAGCGGCACCGGTGAAACTAGAATAATATGGGATCATTTCGGAGAAATGATGATTGAAACCATACTGTTTACCATTGCATTTGGTTTTGTGGTTCTTGGTTTTGTTTTCATGTATAAAAACCTACGATTTGAAATAAAGAATAAGAAAAAAATGAGGGAATAATCAATTAATGAGGAAAGAAATAGCATTATGGAAATCTTCGTTGTATATTAGTTATGGAATATGAAATAGAACGTGAGGCGAGAAAAATATGGAATGTATAAAATGTGGATTAGAAATTACAGAAAATCGCAACAAAAGTAAAATTTGTGAATCCTGTATGAAAGAAATATTGCAAAAGATACAAGATGATGCTAATGATATTTGGTATACAGCTAATAGCATTCTTTATGATCTCTGTAAAAGATATCCAAATCATAAAAATGAACAAGAGATTATTGCTAAAATGTTTATTATTGGACGGAGTTATGCAGCAGCAATTGAAAGGGGGAAAAAGAAACCAAAGATGAAAAAAGAATTCGACGTTAATACTCTTTATTTAGAATTAGGAAAGAAAATGAAAGATGCTTCATTTGATAACTTGATCAATAGATGTAGAAAAAAGGATTCGGTGGAACAATGCTTAAAGGTTCATCAAAAGTTGATAGAATCTATTGGAGAGATCACTCAAAAGTTTTTTTACGAGTCTGCAAAGAGATCATTTGCATCAAAATATTTACATTTCCATATTCCAGATAAATTTTTTATTTATGATAGTCAAGCTTCATCAACCATAGGAGAATTGCTAAGATATTTTGGCATATCTAGATTTCCCCGAGATAAACCAAAATCGAAATCGAATTCGCTAGATAATGAGTATAAAATATTTTATGATAAATGTGAACGTGGTACTAAAGAAATTAAAAAAGAATATAAGATTTCATTGAACTGTAGACAATTTGATAATTTATTATTAGAAATTCGGGATTTGTTAAATAAGAATGAATCAATTAAGTAACTTCATTTAGAACAATAATTTTAATTATAACAAAATAAGTATCATGATACGATGAAAAAAGTATTTAAAAAAACAATGAGATTATGGTTCGGAGGAATATAATATGAACGGTGGAATTGGGGAAGTTAAAGTAAAAATGGATCAAAATGGTGAATATAAACAGGTAACTATCAAATTTGGAAAGCACCACACATTAAATGTTTTTGAAAAAAATTTTAGAATAAATTTTGAGCTACTATCAGGAAAACATGGATTTAAAGTTAATGGTAACTCTTTTGATAAGGATTTAGAATCAATATCTGCTGAAATAGAGAAAAATCATCCCGATAAAAAAATAAAAGATATTACTGAGGAAAATAAATTTTTTTTTAGGGGCGATATTGAAAGGGATACCGAATATTTTAGAACTCATGATTTTAAAAGATTTAAAAAAATATTTCCAGAATGGGATAAAGTAAACAAAATTATATCAACTTATTTAGTAAGTGAATCAACATTTCATGTAATTATTTTTACTGATGATGGATTTCAAGTATGGTGGTACGATATGAATGTGAATAAAGTTTATAAATTAGGCAAATGGGATGAGGATCCAGAAAATTTACATAGAAGATTAATGTAAATTCATAAAATTCTAAATCACCCTTAGAATGTAACCCTAACAGAAAAAGATGCTCTATTGAAAATTCAATTTTTACTGTGACTAATGATGATTGCAAATCAGGTATGATTCTTAACGATGATATTTCATGGACGTTTTGAGAATAAAAAGAATTTTATCTGAACATTTGTTTACCTATTCTTATTATGGATGGTATTGGAGGGATTATGGGTTGTCTCAAAATATCTTTGTGAGTCTTGCGGGTCGGTATCCTTGGGCGACGATTAATTCGTATTATGCAGTGTTGTTTCATGAGAAATTTGTTCCTGATCATGTGTATCTTGTTTGTGAACAGGATTATGAGTCATCAGTTCCGTTGATTCATCATTGTTTGGATCAAATCAATTCTTCTTTTGGTATTGATTGTTCGATTGAGGATGTTTTGGTTCCTACTGCAGAGTTTTCCGTGAGCATTCATCGGTTTCAACAACTAGTGAAACAATTCGTGGAATCCAAGGATTCTGTGGCATTGGATATCACAGGTGGTCGGCGGACATTGATTGCTGCTTCTCTTTTGACGATGAAACGAACGGTTGCAACCCACGTTTTTTATTTAGCAGTTACCGAGGAGGGAAAACGTGATATTCCCTATTTGATGAAACCGTTGAAGAGTATGCAGATGAAGGATTTTTTGGGGGA
>CAZYLG010000207.1:0-3077 GCA_964648565.1 uncultured Thermoplasmatales archaeon | reverse complement strand
ATTTATAGAATAATGAATATATATTTTAAACAGATACTTATGCAAACCAGACCGATAATCATTTTATTCTTAGTTTTCATTCTGCTCTCACCACAGTTAATTGCTATGACTAATGAACCAATTAATCAACCAGTAGAAACCCATCAGAAAGAAAGGGATAACACTCTTCATTTGTTAGAAGAAAATAATGATATTTTTTCCACTAGTCAATCAATAAATCAAGAAAACATCAGTAAAACAAATTCTCAAATTTACTTTATAAACCAAACATTTACAATCTCACCAGAGGAAATATCCGTTCAGCAAACAACAAATCAATTAAGCATCCATTTAGAAAATTCAACAGTTTTCAATCAACCTGAACTTCCGCTCATACCAATGAAAACCATGACGGTTACTCTTCCAAAAAATGCATCTATTCAAGAAATCGATATTACAGATTATAAAATTCAAAAATATTCAAAAACAATCACGTTTCAACAAACACCCTCACCCCATTTTTGGAGTATAAATGAAACACCATTAGAACAACATGCAAATGAAATCATCCAGGAATCAGTTGCTAAAGCAAAACAACAAACTCTGTATCCGGGAGTATCCTTTTCATATACGCTTGGTAAAAACAGCACCCACACCAAAGCAATCATTCATCTTTTTCCCATCCAGTATCACTTTGATACCGAAGAAACATATTTATTCTCTAATGGAACAATAACTATCTCTTATACAAAAACCGAGGATCAACAAAGTGAACCAGCATCATTGCAATCAACTGAAAATATTATTATCACTCATCCAAGCTTTTACATTCAGGCTCAAAAATTACAACGATTTCATAACAATCAAGGTATAGAAACAGAGGTTATTACTACCAGCTGGATTAAATCAAACTTTGAACCATCATCTTATCCTCCAGTTATGGGATACAAGGATTTTTCATTCAGGGATCGAATTCAAAAATATGATGATGAATTAGCACGCAAAATCATCTCCTTTTTACAAAGCCAATCAACTAATACAAACCTTCAATTTATAACGTTATTAGGAAATGCATTACATGTGCCACCAAGCTATTATTTCGGTTACAATTATTACCCAGTTCCAACAGATTTCTATTACAGTTCCCCAGATCTTGATCTCATCCCAAATTATCGAATAGGAAGGCTTCCGGTTCACAATATTCTTGAAGCAACAAGAACCGTGAATAAAATTATCAATTGGAATCCAACCGATACTCAAATGGATAATGTCGCCATCGCTGGTGGTATTCCATTTAACTCTGCATTTTTCATCGGAGAACTCATCACTGTTGACTCTGTAAATCGTGGATTCTTCGATGGATTAAATCTAGATAAGTTCTATAGAACTGATGAACGATTTGAAGACACCGACATTATCTCAGCATTACAGAATGACTATGGTTTGCTTTATATGATTAGTCATGGGAATGCAAACTTGGTTGTTGCAGAAGAAGGGCGGATTTCAGCAAGAAACCTCATTCACATGCCGAAGAATGATAACGCACCAATCTTCAGCTGTATTGCCTGCAGTAGTGGATCATATGACACCCATCTTATCAAGCAAGGATTCCTCTCAATGGATAAGACATCATTTGGCGAAGGAATGGTGGTATCCAAAGGAGGGGGTATCGCATACATTGGTGGATCTCGCACAAATAACGGTTATCCTATTCTCACCTTGAATAATGGACGGGTGGAGATTGCAAAAGAAACCTATATGGCCGGATTGTTAACCTATATCAATCAAGCCTACAAAAATAATGTAGATAACTTGGGTGATCTCACTTTTTTTGCTTATGAAAAATATTTAGAACTTAATGATCTCACGGATTACTGGAACCAATATCATTATTTTGGTTTCGTTCTCCTCGGCGATCCTGCATTACAACTCCCCAAACAATCATTTGAGCAAGATTCATATCAACAACCAGAAACTATCGCAGACCAACCTGTGGGATTCAGTTCATATTCCTCATCATCTGATAATTATAATGGAACCATTGCAATACAGGCAATCGATGAAACAATACAATATGAAAGTACCACTGACTCACCATTCATCAATCTTAAAAGAATTGAAACAGGCGAGTATACCAACGTTGAAGTAAATACCTCAACGCATGCTACCCAGCAGGACACTGCAACTATTCAATTTACTGCTGAATCGGGTAATATGAAATTACTTCGATTTGAAACAGTGGATGGAAAAGAAGATTGGTTATATTATAAACCAGTACGACCAGTCAGCTCAGATTATACAACTGAAACAAAGGGATTTAACGAAACTCGTTGGAATAGTATTCAACCTGCACTTGATCAATCCCAAGAATATGATCGTATCTATGTTTTTGAAGGAACATATAACGAATCCATCATTATTGATACTCTCGTGCATCTTGAAGGGGAAAATAAAACATCAACAATAATTGATGGAAATGGAAATAATGATGTGATCCAAATTCTTTCAGATGGAGTAATCATAGAAGGATTTACCATACAACATTGTGGAAAGAATCCTTGGAACGCCGGTATTAGTATACAACCAAAAAAATCGTTTAAATCATTGCCCATAGCCATTCAAGATAACATTATTCAAAACAACAAAAACTGTGGGATATATATTGATGTGAAAACAGGATTGTTAAGTCCAACCATTACTATCATTGAAAATGAGATAATTCACAATAATTTCGGAATGTATATCCAAAATGGTGCAGTCCAAAAAGAAATCTCACTTAACAGCATATCTGGAAACAATTATGGAATGTACCTAATCAATTCAAAAAAGGATGCTATCCTAGCTAATACTATTGAGAACAATTACATCGGCCTTTTCTTAAATGATGTTAGACAAGAGGAAATACGATTTAACAATTTTATTGAAAACACCCAACATTGCCAATTCACAAAAACATCACAAACGACCTTTGACTCAAATTATTGGGACAACTGGATTGGACTTCGATTCAACAGACATCTTCCCATTCCAAAACTGATTAATGGATTTCATGATAGAAATCTAAACATACGATCTCAATTCAAAATTGATTTTCATCC
>CAZYLG010000206.1:0-3090 GCA_964648565.1 uncultured Thermoplasmatales archaeon | reverse complement strand
ACCTTATTGTACAATATAATGGACAAAATTATACCTGGTCTGAAGCAACAAGTGACAATAATGCAGCAGGTGAACCATTACTTCTACATTACATCTACGACTGGAATAACAATCAATACGTATTAACTAGCACATTTACACCGGGTGATGGCTATTGGATGTATGCCTATTACAACTGTACACTGTTCAAACCAACCATCTAAACCCTCTCTCCTTCTTTTCTTTATTTTTAATAAAATATCGTTTTTATAAAATGATATATAAAAATTAAACGTTAATAAAAAAGATCATAATACAAACATCTTTAATTAGGATAATACAATTACCCACTAATATTAGGAGTTTGAGGAAAAATGATGAAAACAACTTCTTCCGGTAAGACATGTTTTAAGAGAATAATAAGTATTTCAATTTTTATCCTATTTTTAAGCATGCATATAATGATAAATACTCCTCTGTCTGCTCAAGAAAACCAAGTATGGACAACAACACTTACAATTACCACAAATACTAACTTATCTGATACTTTGGTATTTGGAGAGAAAAATAATGCGTCAAATGACAAAGATTCTTTTGATATGCCCAAACCACCAGCTCCACAAACCCCTTACATTCGAGCTTGGTTTAACACCGAATTAACATCTCCATATAACATGCTCTGGGAAGAATACAAAACAATTTCTAGCAAAACAAATACATGGAATTTCACTATAAATTATGAAGATACAACTGAATCTGAAACTACTACAACCATAATGTGGGACAAATCAAACCTTAAAAACACAGATTACACATTTATAAATTTAACATATAACAATGAAGTTGTAGCTAATATGTTAACTGAAGATTCTTACTCTTACACTCAACAAGTTGGAAATTCATACGATTTTCAAATTACCTGCCAGAAAACAGAAGAGTTACCAGATGAAATAGAGGAAAATAATGGAACGAATCCCCTTCTTTTCATTGCACCCATTCTAATACTAATTATAATTGGAATTATAGTTCTTTATTGGAAGAAAAACAAATAATAAAACATATAGTTTTATACTGATGAAGAAAATGATTAAGATAATCAAATTAAAAAAAATAACAAAATTTACTTTTATTTCACTAGTTTTACTATTACTCTTTTTATCTGGAAATAACCTTGCAGATAATGAAAATGATTTACAATGGAATGTTGAATTACAACTCTCTGAACAAACTGGTAAAACTTCAACATTACAATTTGGAGAATCAATCGATGGATCTGATGGAAAAGATGAATATGACATTCCAATCCCTGCTCAATCACCCGGATCTGGATATATCAGAACATATTTTACGACTAATCTAAGTGTGCCATATCACAATCTCATGAAGGAAGTTAAACACTACTCACTAACAAACAATGAAAAACAATGGAATTTCACGGTTAAATGGATTCCTTACAATGAAGATCAGGGAACTAATATCACAATAACCTGGGATAAAACCAACGTTCAAAATACTGAATATGATTCAATTATATTACAACGAAAAGGACAGATTAATAACACTTGGTATTCAGCAGCCAACATGATGCAAACAAATACGTATACATGGTCACATGAACACTTATCTGCAAATCCACCATATCCAGAAACATGGTTTTTAACCGATTATTTCAAAATAATAGTCAAACAAAACAATACCCCTCCTGAAACTCCTGAAATACTTGATGGATCCAAACAAGGATATCACGGAAGCACATACACGTACGCTACAAAAACAATTGATTATGAAAATAACCAAATT
This sequence comes from uncultured Thermoplasmatales archaeon, assembly GCA_964648565.1. Taxonomy (GTDB): domain Archaea; phylum Thermoplasmatota; class E2; order DHVEG-1; family DHVEG-1; genus EX4572-165. Next base: position 1,311 of record CAZYLG010000206.1, on the reverse strand, counting down.
TATTACTTAATAGACTGGAATGATACATCTGATTTCTCATGGATTGGCCCCTATCAACAAAATCAAACAATTTCATTTGATCATATTTGGGATAAGCCAGGAAATTACACTATCGTGGTGAAAGCAAAAGATGAACACGGCGCTACAACAAATTGGTCACAACCCTTAATGATACAAATGAAAAATAGACTTCCAAATCAACCACAAAATCCATTACCTGAAAACAACTCAAAGAATGTAAAACAAAACACCATACTTTCATGGGATGGAAAGGATCCTGATGGAGATTATGTTCTTTACGATATTTATTTTGATACAAAAACTAATCCATCAAAAATAATTTCAAATCAATCATCAAAAACATTTTCACCAATTCTTTCATCAAAGACAACATATTATTGGAAAATTATTGCTTGGGATGAATTCAATGAAAAATCAACCAGTCCCGTTTGGTCATTTACCACCAAAGAATTCGAAAAAGATGAACCAACAGAAATCAACAAACCCCCTGATGCTGTTATAACAGATCTTCCGCAAAATATTTTTATAAATACAGAAATAACATTTAATGGTTCAAAAAGTAAAGATACCGATGGATATATCACTGATTGGAATTGGAATTACGGAGATGGAGAAAATGGATCTGGGGAGGTATCTATGCATTCATATACTAAACCTGGAGATTATACAGTGGAATTAACTGTTACTGACAATCAAGGATTAACAGATACAGCAACAACTCAAATAACAGTAAACACTGCTAATAATCCCCCATCCAAACCAATTCTTACAAAAAAACTACTAAATCAATCGAATAAAACATATGAATTTACTGTTATCTCAACTGATAAAGATAACGATTTCATTCACTATCAGTTTCAATGGGGAGATAAAACAAATCATACTACTGCTCTATCCCCATCAAATAAAACGATTACCGTAAATCACACCTGGAATTCTTCAGGTTTGTTTTTGATAAATGTCACGGCAAAAGACAACTATAGCATCTCACAAAAAACAACAATGAATATATTGATAAATGCTCGATTTGTTAATTCTTTAGGATATTTGATCGATGAAGACAATGACGGATATTTTGATACATTTTATAGTAATAAAACAAAAAAACAGTCCGCAGTTCAATATGAAAATAATTCATACCTTATTGATGCCAACACAGATGGAATATTTGATCACATATTCAATTATTTATCTAATACTACCCTCACATATGATTCATCTAGTACCATTTTTGATAGTTCTTTTATTTTATATTTCAGTGATTTGGAATTATTTTTGCGGCTTATATTT
>CAZYLG010000205.1:0-3133 GCA_964648565.1 uncultured Thermoplasmatales archaeon | reverse complement strand
CTCAAAATATTCAATCAACCATCTTAAAAATCTCTCAAAGCATAATACTAGTAACGAATTATCTGTTAGTTTTTCATAATTTAAAGAAAAATGAAGAGGTTACTCCTAAATTTAACTTTAAATGACAAATAATTTTTTATTATTTAATATGTTTTCCTTCCAATGCAAATTGAGCAAGAAGTGTTTCTAATTGAATATGTTCATTACTTCCCTCTGTAAGCCGAAATTCAATTTCTCCAGTTTTGTCAATAAGACGGATTTTACTTTCATCAGGAATGGGAATATCAAAAATGGCTCGATGGATTTGCTTTATGATATCTTCGCCACTTAACCCATAAGTGATCAATAGTTCATACAAAATATTTCGTGATTGAGTAAAATCACCTTTCAATGCAGTGTTAATCAAGTTTTTAACATCTTCTGGTTTTGCAGTGGCACTTGTTTCATAGAGTAATTCAGCAGTAATCTTTTTTGAAATTGATGCGCCAACTTGAAGCACATTGATTGCTTTTCTAAGATCTCCACGAGCTACATAAATAAGGGTTTCTAAACCGTCTGCAGTGATTTCAAGTTTTTCTTTTTGAGCGATTTTTCTCATATAGTTTTTTATATCTTCAGGTTGTAACGGTCTAAAACGAAATACCGTGCATCGGGATTGAATCGGTTCAATAAGTTTTGAAGAATAATTTACAGATAGAACAAATCGACAGATGTGAGTGTAGCGTTCGATGGTTCGACGAAGGGCAGCTTGAGCATCTGAAGTAAGTGAATCAGCTTCATCTAAAAAAATGATTTTGAATGGATTTTCTCCCATTGGTGCGGTTCTAGCGAAATTTTTGATTTTTCCACGGATGATGCCAATACCACGTTCATCACTTGCATTAAGCTCGTTAAAGTTCTGACGCCATGTATCACCAAATAATTCTTTTGACATGGCAAGTGCCGATGTGGTTTTTCCTGTGCCAGCTGGACCAGCAAAGATAAGATGAGGCACATTTTTGGTTGAAACATAAGCTTGTAATCGTTCGATGATATGTCGTTGACCCGCAACATCATCAAGTTTTTTTGGTCTGTACTTTTCAATCCAGATTTCGTTCATACTTTAATCCATAGGGTGAATAGTATTATGTTGATTAATGTTTTTTGTTAAAAAAAATTTGGGATATTAAGGGAGGTACCTCTCCCTTTTATTTCAGGAAAAGGGATTTTTTTCTTGAAGGCGGGATTGGGATGCGGGGGAGGTACCTCACCTTTGTTTTTTTAATGGAGGGATGCAAGGGATGGTTATTCAAAAGGTGCTGATCAATCTACACCAATTTTTTTGGCGTGAGAGATATTTGATTGAGTGATTCTTAACTCATTACCTTAGGTGCCCATCCAATGCAATGCATTATCACATTACATGTATCGTATACAATTATAGTATTTAAAGTTTTTGTTCTTTGCATTGCAGTAGTAATTATCAAAAGAGAAATGCATAAATAGCCTCCAACCTATCGAGTATATGCACAATGAAGCAGTACCACAAAGAAATTAAACACATTCAACAGATTTTAAAAAAAAACCCTAAGGGAATGACGGTAACTGATATCGCTCGTAGTATTAATATAAACCGAAATTCAGTTGCCAAATACTTAGATATTATGCGCATTTCCGGCCTAGTTGAAATGATAACTTTTGGCCCTGCAAAAGTATTTTTTCCATCCCGCCGAGTTCCCGTTACCGATCTTCTCAACTATACTTCAGATTTTATATTAGTTTTTGATGAAGACCTAAAAATAACATTTGCCAATGAGACTTTCCTCCGATTTTTAGATGAAAAAACTGAAAATATCATTGGACAAGCAATAGATACTCTCTCCTTTGGATTTATAGACAACACCCTCTCTCTTGCATTAAATGAAGCATTGGAAGGAAAAGGAGGCATTCAAGAATCCACATTTTCTGATGAAGAAGAAGGACTTTATTTGAAAATCAAAGTAGTCCCAACCACATTTGAAACGGGTGGGCATGGTGTAACGCTTATTATGAAAAACATTACCCATCAACGACGAGTACAAGAATTGCTTAAAGATTGGGTAAAACCTCAATTAAAGCAGTCAAGAAACATGCGATAATAGGAATAAAAATACATTAGACTAATAGCGTTAAGCCTAATGTCACAATAGTGATAAGAGTAAGAATGCTATTTGTTTTCAGATCAAAGACATTAACCCACTTTAAAATAGCTAAAATAACTACGGATAAAATAATGATGGTGACAAGTTGTAATGCAATATACCCAATGGCTTCCATCATAGAATAAGTAGAAAATGCGTTTTGAGTTAATCCCCAGCCTAATGAGAAACATGCAAGTATGCTTACGGTTATTTGTGCTTTAGTTAATTGATTCATTCCATGTTTTAGAAAGAGTGGCCATTAAAAAAACTTATTATTTTTTTTAATAACGCATAATTAACAATATTGCTTTTTTAAACAAGCGTAACCATCTACCCAATTATATAAAATCAGTTAACAGTTCAGGTAACTGCGAAAGATGATTGGAAAAACGATGATCATCATCTAAAAATTGAACGGTTGCTTCTTGAAAACGTGCAAATTTAAGTACCCATTCAGGAGGAACAACCGTATCATTTGTTGCTGAGAAAATCGTTATTTTTGTGTTAAGTTTTTCAGTGAAAAATCGATCATCCTTCATCTCTTTAAGAATTCGCAATGGCATATCAGAGATAGTAGATACATCCACTTCTGGCGGAATAACTGCAGGATTCAAAAGTATAATTTGTTTAATTTGATCGGGGAGTTCTAACACAAGTTTACTTACTAAACAACCACCTAATGAAGAGCCGATAAGAACGACATCGGATTTATCTCCAATGACTTTTTTAATTTCGTTAAGACAATCCCGAATGACCAACTGATCAGCTGCAACATCCCGGTATTTCACTGGTATTACTCCAAGTTTTTCTTTTAATAAGGTTCCTTTACTACCGTCAGGACTAGATAAATATCCGTGAATGTAATACATGTTTTTATGTTGGATCTGATTCATGTTATCCTCAATAGTATCAATTTTTTTCCATTTTTAAAATTAACCCAATAAAGAAACAAATCATACTTGTCTAGCTAATGA
>CAZYLG010000204.1:0-3168 GCA_964648565.1 uncultured Thermoplasmatales archaeon | reverse complement strand
TCGTGGTGAATGTATACCATTCTTTTGTTTCAGCACCATATTCATCTGTTGCATTTACCCAAATTGTGTATTGAGTACTATATGCTAAATCAGTGAGCACAAGTTTTTTTGTGCCATTAATTTCTTCATTACTGCTGTTATTTTGCTCATTACTACATTCAATGCTCCAATTGAATCTGTCTCCTTCCTTATCATTGATATCTACAATCCATGTGAAAAAAAGTCCTTGGTTTTCACTTTCATTTCCAGGAATTGGGTTTATTAATAAAGGCTGTTGATTACTAATAGTGCTATTAAAATCAGTTCCAAAGGTGCTCCAAGAGTTATCTGTTGTATTATAACTCCAAGCTTGATAATAATACGTGGTTCCAGGATTTAATCCAATGTGTTGATACGATTGTGAAGTATCATTTTGCAAGAATTCTCCCTCGCCTCTCAACCAATCAGCAGTAGTATTATATTCAATATATGTGAAATCATCAGTTGGAATCCATGATAAATCAATTTGGAATCGATTTTTTGTTTCAGCAATGAAATCTGCGGGTTGAATAGGATCATATTGATCACGAGTGATGAACCAAAATGTTTCATTTACGATGCAGTGATTATCTGTGTAATTCAGCCAGATTGTGTAGTTGGTATTGTATTCCAAAGCGCTAAGCATGAGACTTTGTGTACCATTTTCTTTATCAAACCATTCTATTTGATCTCCATTTGAGCAATGAATGCTTCCATTTGTTGTATTACCATCGAGATCACTAATAAAAACAGACCATTCACCAATTTCAATATCTTTTCCCGTTGACTTGTTGGTTGGTGATTCACTACTAGAAACTGGACAGGCATTCAACCATTGTTCTAGAAATGTAGCTGTAAGTTCAGTATCATTCAAGAGGGTAATATTCCAAGAACCATCTCCATTATCAAACAATTCAGTTGCATTTGGACCGGTCCACTCACTAAAATACCATGGAAATTCAGCATTAGGAGTTAACTTGATCTCTGTATCATATGTGTAACATGTTTGATTAGGTTCACAACTGACATCTCCATTTCCAATAATGCTTATGTTTAGTTGGTAGCAATCCAAGGTGAACTCAGCGTTAACTGTTTTATTCTCAGTCATTGTTATCGTTTGTGGAGAATTAATTCCTTGTAAATCTCCAAAGAAACCTGTGAAAGTAGATCCAATTGAAGCATTAGCCCAAATTTTTACTGTATCGCCATAGTAATATGGTTCAGTTTTGTTTACTTCAATACTTCCCGAACCAGTGCCATTTGTTATAAGATTTAATGGGAATGGGCCATTGCGTGCAAACTGACCAGCGATAGTAGAATCATCCTGGATAGTTATCGTTGTGATATTATTTTTTGTATCTGCAATAGTATGATTATCACCAGACCATTCTACAAAATGATATCCTATTATGGGTCTTGCTTCTAGATCTATAGTTGATCCAAAAAGGTAAATAAAATCTCCTTCACCTGGGTTAGTAACTGAGCCTCCATTCGTTGAATTAATGGTTAATTGGTAATTATTTAAGGTAAACTGTGCATTGATACTTTTGTTTCCATCCATCATTAAATTCTGAGGTGATTCAGTCCCAGTTAAATCACCATTGAAACCAGTAAAATTGCTTCCCTGACTTGCATTTGCCCATACAGTTACAGTGTCACCATGATAATATGGCCCTATTGGATGTATTTCTATAGTTCCTGAGCCATTTCCACTTGTAGTGTTAGTTAAGGTAAATGGTCCTTTTCGAGTAAATACTGCTGTTATATTATAATCATTTGTCATGGATAGCGTCGTAAAATTCTCTTCTCCTGAGACATCACCAGACCAATGACTAAATTCCCATCCGATATCTGCACTTGCATTCAATTCAACAGTAGTTCCATTTGGGTAACATGTTAAATCTGGATTTTTTGTAATTGTTCCGTTGCCTTGCATCATAATGCTTAAATTATAACAGTTTTTAGTGATGAACCAATAGGTTTCATTTACCGTGCAATAGCTATCCGTATAATTTAGATAAATTGTATAATTTTTGTTATAATCAAGGATGCTAAGGTTAAGAAGTTGAGTGCCATTAGGATTATTATTCCAGATGGTTGAGTCCCCATTTGAACAGGTAATGCTGCCACTGGTTATATTTCCATCAAGATCTGTAATATTGATTGACCATTGACCAATAGCGATTTCAACATCAGTTGATTCATTAGCAGGATTTTCACTAGTTGATATGGGACAACTATTCATCCATGGCGCTTCTTTCGTGGTGAATGTATACCATTCTTTTGTTTCAGCACCATATTCATCTGTTGCATTGACCCATATTGTATAAGTGGCATTGTATGATAGTGATGTTAATTCAAGTTGTTTTAATCCATCTAAATCATGAATATTTCCATTTTCTTGTTCATTGTTACATTGAATGCTCCAATTGAAGTTGTCCGATTCTATATCATCGATAGATACTGTCCAATTTAATGATAATTCTTGACCCGTGCTTTCATTTCCGGGAGACGGATTTGTGAATGAGGGTGGTTGATTAATCTGGGTAGTATTATCATCGGTTACAACTGTACTCCAGGCGTTATCTGTCGTATTATAACTCCATGCCTGGTAATAATACGTAATTCCGGAGTCTAATCCATTATGTTGATAGGAACTCGTTGAATCATTAACCAATAATTCTCCCTCGCCTTTCGGCCAAGAAGGAGTGGTATTGTATTCAATGTACGTATAATCATCAGTTGGAATCCATGAAAGATTAATGCTAAATCGATCCATTGTTTCAGCAACGAAATCTGCAGGTTGAATAGGATCATATTGATCACGAGTGATGAACCAAAATGTTTCATTTACATTACAATGATCATCAGTGTAATTCAGATAAATCGTATAATTTTTGTTATAATCAAGGTTGCTTAGATTAAGACTTTGAGAGCCATTAGTTTTATTGTTCCAAATGGTTGAGTTTCCATTTGAGCATTGGATGCTACCATTTGTTGTATTTCCATCAGCATCAGTGATATCAACGGACCACTGACCAATAGCGATATCAACATCAGTTGATTCATTAGCAGGATTTACATTTGTTGATATGGGACAACTATTCACCCATGGCTCATCCTTAGTAGTAAACGTATACCACGCCTTTG
>CAZYLG010000203.1:0-3196 GCA_964648565.1 uncultured Thermoplasmatales archaeon | reverse complement strand
CACGAGCAGCCGCTCGAAAAGTCAAAGATCGATGGAAAGCCAAAAACTGGTATAACGTATTAGCTCCTGCTTCCTTTGATAATGCAACAATTGCAGAAACAATTGCGGATGACCCTGTAAAACTAAATGATCGGGTCACAGAAATCAGTATGCAGGACCTTACTAATGATTTTAGAAAATCTCACATCAAATTATTCTTTAAAATCAATCAAATTGAAGATAACAATGCAAGAACAGAATACATTGGCCATACATTAACATCTGATTATCTGCGACGAATGGTTCGACGACGACGATCGAAAATTGATGCAGTCTATGAAGCAAAAACACGAGATGGAGCTCGAATTCGAGTGAAACCTTTTGCCACAACAGACCGACGCATTCAAAACTCTCAGAAAAAAATTATTCGTCTTACCATGAGACGGACAATTGTATCAAAAGCAAAAGCAATGACTCTTTCAGAGTTCGTTAAATATACTATCGAAGGAAAACTTGGTAGCGACATTTACAAATCATGTAAAGCATATTATCCAGTACGACGCATTGAAATCTTCAAAACAGAAGTCATTCAACAACCAACCATTGAAATCGAAGAACCTGCTGAAGAGGAAGAAATTCCTGAAGAAACTGAAGAAGAAATAAAAGAATCTGAAGAAACCGAAGAACCTGCTGAAGAGGAAGAAATTCCTGAAGAAACTGAAGAAGAAATAAAAGAATCTGAAGAAACCGAAGAACCTGCTGAAGAGGAAGAAATTCCTGAAGAACCCGAACCTGAACAAGAAGAAGAAAAAAAGCAGGATACACCGGCGCCTGAAGAACTCATAGAACCAGAAGAACCTGAATCAGAAGAAAAAAAGGAATAAAATAAGACTTATTTCCTTTTTCTCACACATTATTTTTAAGTTCACAATTTCTTTTTTTTAATGGGGAAAGATTAAAAGAACCCGTTTTATTCCAGGAAATGGGTATTTTTTAATGGTAGAAAAACATGACATCGTCATCGTAGGTTGTGGTGCTGGTGGAGCAACTGCAGCACAATTCGCTAAAAAAACAGATAGAAAAGCACAAGTCACCATTTTTGAATCATCTCCATTCCCACAGTATTCAAAATGCGGAATACCGTATGCAATATCTGGAGAAATACCAAAAATCATGGATCTCATCGAATTCTCAGAAGAATGGTTTCAAAAAGCACGAATTGATCTATTTTTAACTACAACCGTCACTGACATAGATTCAGAAAAAAAAATAATCACTGCTAAAAAAAAAGACGGAAGCATCATCAAAAAACAATACACCTCATTAATTCTTGCAACTGGTGCAAAACCGGCTCATCCACCAATTAAAAATATTTATGAAGATGATTCCAAAAAATTACGAAAAAACGTATTCACCGTACGCACCATTCCAGATGCAAAACAAATTTCAGCTGCAGCACAATCTGGAAAAAAAGCAACGATTATAGGAGCTGGGTTAATCGGTCTTGAAATGGCAGATACCCTTCATAAAAAAGGTTTAAAAGTCACCATTGTCGAAGCACTTCCTACCATTTTAACAAATATCTTAGATGAAGATATGAGTAAACCAATCCTTAAAACCATAGAAGAATCAGTTTCTGTTCATATGGATACCTATGCAACAGAAATTAAAACTGATAAAGACGGAAAAATAAACACTGTTGTCATCAATAAAAAAGATGAACATGATCAACGAGAGATCCCTACAGATCTAATAATTATTGCTACAGGTATTAAACCAGAAACCAGTCTTGCTGAACAAGCTGGATGTAAAATAGGTTCAACCAACGCAATACAAATCAATGCACAATCACGTACATCAAAAAAAGATGTTTATGCGGTAGGAGATTGTACTGAATACGTTGATTTTGTTACTGGTTTGCCAATACCAATTGGATTGGGAAGTATTGCGGTTAGACAAGGAATAGCAGCTGGTGTGAATGCGGCAGGAGGAACCTATGCCCTTGCTAAAGGAGTATTACAAACAGCTACATCAGAATTTTTTTCAATCGAGATTGGAAGTGTAGGCCCATCAACTAAAACACGAGAAGACATAGAAACCGTTACTGCAAAACATAAAGGACTCAGTAAACCAGAATATTTCCCAGGTGGCAAACCAATCACTATGAAAGCCATTGTTAATTTAAAAACAGGAACCGTAATTGGCGCACAAGCAGTTGGCGAAAATGCAGCGCAACGCGTAAACACCTATGCAACAGCAATTCTTTCAGAACTACACATTGATACCTTTAAAAAATTAGAAACAGCTTATGCACCACCGATCGCACCAACGCTTGATGTGGTCACACTTGTTGCAGATATCACATCATTAAAATGGCATCGAAAAAAATAAAATAAACAATAAAAAATAAGTAAAAAAAGGATGTATTATTTTAAAAATCCTTTTTTCTTCTGCTTATTATCTGTTCCTTGATCTTGTTGAAAATCAGATGAAGTTTCACTTGTTTCAGAAGATGAAGATGTTGATGGATTAAATGGTGGCCCACCAGAGAATAATTTATCAAAGATTTCTTTGTTGGAATTAAACCATTGCTCCCACTTCTTATTCTGTTTTCTAAGTTGAGTTACCTCATGTTCTGTTTCTTCATACAAATGATAAAGCTTGGTTAAGCGATCTTTTTCTTTTTCGTATGCTTTGTTCACATCTTCGTATTTATCCTTGTAATCTGCGTATTTTTCATACTTCTTATATTCATCAACAGAGTTTTGCAATGAATTAATCTTGTTTTTCTGCTCAGATATCCCCTGTTTCAAATCTTGATTTTCTCTTTCAAGATTATTTCTCACAGCGGTAAAATCGTTAATCTTTTGTTGATATTCATCAAGTTTTTCCGTAGCATCTTTTTGTTCGTTAAGTTTCTGATTCAATGTTTCAATACGCGCAGTGTAATCTTGTTCAAGATCTAGTTTTTCTTGCTCAGCAGTATGCATCCTGTCTTCATATTCCTGAAGTTTTCCTTCAGCAGTGGACAGTTCCTCTTCCTGTTTTTTATATGCATCCCACAGCTTGATTAACCGTTCTTTTTCTTTTTCAAGTTCTTCACTGTACTTTTGTGCGCCCTGATAAGCTTCTTCTCGTTGTTTCTCAATCTCTGAAAGCTGTCCCTCAAATTTTTGAATCGTGCTGGTTATTTCATTTAATGCATCCACATCCAACA
>CAZYLG010000202.1:0-3196 GCA_964648565.1 uncultured Thermoplasmatales archaeon | reverse complement strand
TCAGATGATGATTTGTGTGATTTGCATGTAAGTTTTACACGTAATCCTGATGCGGCGCAAATGCAGTGTGAATGCGGTGCAAAATAGAGTGATTAATAGTAAAGGAATTGAATGTAATGGTTGAGTTGGAAGTTATCTGTTTGTTATGATGGCAGGATGAAAACCGTTGTTTTAATTGGTCGTAACCTGATCTTCTTCTGAGAGAAATCGTTCAGTTTGTTGCATGATAAGGGCATCATATAACCGAATTAATTGTTTCACTGCTGTATTATCTTCATTGATCTTGTACAGTTTCGCTCTTCCAATCTTTCTGGTATGAACAACGAATTCTAATCGGACTAATTGATCCCAAATCCGATGAAGTGTGGTCCAGCTGACATGAGCATTTTCACTGATGTCGGTTAGTGAATAATCTAGTCCTCTCCCTTCAATTAAAAAATCAAGCACACGTATCACAGAGGAATCACCAAGTGCTTCTCGGAAAATAGTGGTTTCATTCATTACTTTATCTTATAAGCGTTAGCATATATAAATCTTCTGTTTTGGTATATTAACATACCATAATGTTAAATAAATTTTTTTAACCGTTTCTCCCATTACTAATGGAACACATGGAAAAACGAGCAATTCAAGCAAAAATACTTCGTAAACTCATGGCCATGAAACCACCGAAATGGGGGCATTCTCATACTGAAGAAAAAAATCTAATCAAGGGCCTTCCATCTCATCTAAGGGGATCAAAAATAGTTAAAAAAGCGATAAAAGAATTGTACAAAAAAGAATTTCTCTTAAAGGCCAAAAAAACAGGGGAATGGCATGTCTCATTAAATTCACAGAAAAAACGAGAAATTTATCGATTTCTTGGCTTGCCACCAAGATAACAATCTATATTAATAACATAGATGGGTAAAACTGTTGTTGTTGATAATGAACGATTGAGAGGTGAATATATGTGGTGTTAGTGATGATAGGTTGGCAAGTTTTCTTCTGTTATGGCTGCTATGGTTAAAATATGAAGGATGGTTGGTGCTTGATTGGGTTTTGGCTAGCATATTTTTATTTTATTCGCCATAATTATTTATATTTGTAACTCATATGTATTACATGGTGATACATATTAGGAGTGCTCAGATGAATATTCGAACATCAAAAATGCTTATTGGTGAGTTAGATTCACTCGTTGATCATGGCTTATTTCGAAGTAGGACCGAAGCGGTTAATGAAGCAATTAGACTTCTTATTCGTAGATACAGAGCAGCAAATATTGCTCAAAATATAGAGGCCATTGCTCAGAAGAATAAGGGAGATAAAAGTGTAACAGATGCCCTTGCTACTCTTCGTGAAGGGGAAGATGAATGAGTGAATACATTGATGCAAGCATTGTTGTGAAAATGGTTCAAAGAAGATGAACCCGATTTTGATAGGAGTAATGCATTACTTCAACGTGTGGCTCAGATGAACACTTCATTTGTGATGAATTCTTATGGTATTTTAGAAGTAGTAAGAGCTTTAGTAAAAGCTAATTTCTCCCGTAAACACATTCAAGATGCATTTCAAAACCTTTCAGATTTATATGAAATCGGAGCGGTCAAAAATGTTGCCTTTGAATCAATTATCCATCTTTCAAAGGATGTACAGATAGATATCAATCTGTATGCAAGTGACGCAGTTCACGTTGCTTCAGCTATCATTCAGAATTGTTCTGTGTTTTGGTCAGCTGATCATCATCATTTAAAACAAAAAACAAAAACATATCTAAAAAATATGATATCAACGTAAAGCATATCACGGAGCATAACACAAAATAAAAAAAAAGATCTGAAGGATGCTTTGGTCCTTTTTTTTGTTTCATTCTTTTTTCAACTGAAAATGACTGAAAAATAGTAGAAACGTTTAAATAATATTCGTATTAATATAATATCAGATATTATAATTTAAATATGATATTATATCGGAGGCAAGGAATTATGCGAAAAATGACAGTATTGTTAGCAGTATTTTTATCGTTACTGCTAGTAATTCCAGTGTATATCAGTCAAGAAGTAAATCCTTTTGATGAAAACACTGAAGATGTTGAAGACGATTGTATCGTATCACTCAATCTACCAACCGATCCGGTTTTGATGACCTCTTGGGAGTTACCTGATGATTGGCCGGCTGCATTTAAGATCGGATTAGATGGTATCTATGGAGATTTTGATGTGATGAATAAAACCTATCCGGGTTGGTGTGTGGAATATGGTGTATCTGCTCCTGAAGATATTCTTGAGGTTAATTTAGTTTCAAGCTATGATGAATCATTACCTCCTTATTTAGCTGATGAGAACTGGAGCAAAGTAAACTATATCTTGAATCATAAACAAGGAAATCGATACGATGTTCAACGGGCTATATGGTATTTTGTTAACTTTGGATCTTGGGATTATGATTACACCGGGTATCCTCCAATGGGAGATTCAGTATCTGATAATGTAACTAAGATGATAGAAAACGCTAGCTTGTATGCTGATTCTTGGTGTCCTGATCCTTGTGAGGATGTTGTCGCAGTGATTTGTGATCAAGGAGAGGATCGAATCAAACAACTTAGCTTTATCGAAGTACCATTATCCTGGTATGAGTTTAAAGGCGAAACCGCTTGGGCAGCAAATGGTGAAGAATCCGGCAAGATTCGATATACTCCTCGAGGTAACTGGGCTACTTATGTAGAATATGATGGTGAGCAAAAAGAAGTCACTCTTTTTGCAGGTCAAACTATCAATGTAGGCACTGTTCATTTCTCCGATCCCGTTGATGAAACGGTTACTATTACCATAACTCTTACTGGTGATTGGGAATTTGATGAAGTGGAAGAAAACGTTAAGATACAGGATTATGAAACAGCTCCATCAGGAAATCCTTCAATAGGACTTTTCGATCATAAAGGAGATGCAACGGGTTCTTCATTTAGTATTGATGTGACAGAGAACAACTACTATGGAGTTCATGTGGATGTCGGATACTGGGAAGAAGGAGATTGTGAAGACTAATTTAATCTGATTTAAAGAAATGATGAATTACTTCATTCGTTCTTTTTCTTCTTTTTATATTTTTATTGATGTTGATAACTGATAATTATAGTATAGATCGCATAAATGATTTCACAGATAAATGTGAATTTAGTAATAGTGGTAAAATTTGTTGTTTTGATCTTTAAAAA
>CAZYLG010000201.1:0-3199 GCA_964648565.1 uncultured Thermoplasmatales archaeon | reverse complement strand
AAAATATTTTCTCGGTTGATCTGTATTAGTTATTATATCATTAACATTTATTTTACTCATTTTATACACCTCTTTTAAGTTTCAAAATATATCCTCTTTTCAATGGAGAACCATCTGAATGACAATGACTGCACCGACGCCCAGATGTTGGACTATGCCGATGTTTCCGATGACACCAAGGACAATAAAAACACCATTGGCCCTTTTCCACATCACAAAAAACAACCGGAAAACTATCACCTGAGAACATTTCATATACAAGATTATCAACAAAATCCTTTCTTTGTTCCTCTGCTAACATCTTGTTTAATTGTGTTTTAAAAGAAGAACTGAAATGATGCCTATTCTTATCAACATAAGTCTTTAATTCATGTAAGGACCAATGATGATTAGACAAATATTGCTCTATGTTCTTTCGAATTCTTGGGCGTTCCCTGCGATAAACCATATTATGAACCCCCCCATTCAAAAGCACCGTTACCTAACAATGTGATTTTACCCTCTCTCTTTAATCGATCAACAGTGTCTTGACCGTATGCAGTACATAATTCTTGATAATCTACATCAGACCGATCCGTGAGATATTCACGAATTTCTTTGATTATATCATCTAGTGGTAATTTTTGATCTTTCATTGGCTTATTATTTTCGATCAAGACATCGGGACAAGCCGCAAGCGAATCCTCATTAATTTGCAGATTTACTATTTTGTCTTTGTTCATTTTGTCTCGATGTCTCGACTTTATAAAGGAAACCGTTTCAACAGGAGAAGAAATCGAGACATTTATCGAGACAAAGCCGAGACAAGGGTGGGACAAAACGTTATTTTTACCATCACCAAACATTCTATTAATTTCTTCTTTTTCGTAAAATCTAGTTAATTTTGTCCCAGTGTTGTCTCGGTCAGTGTCTCGATTTAACAGGGGGGACTTAGATATTTGTCTCAGTTTGTCTCGGTCAGTGTCTCGTTTGATTTGCTCATTTATGTCAAACCAACATAATGGAATGTCGCATTTCCCATTTTTTGAACAAAGATCCGCTGCAGTATATGCCAAAAAATTCATTTTATATTGCTGGAAATCCTTTTTGCCTTGGTCCAGGTTTTTAACTTTTCTTACAATATGTGATTTAGCCGAGGTGTCAATGTCAACGTATCCTTTATTGTCAAGCGCTTCAACTGTTCGCATTACTTTTTTCTTATACCAACCGATTTTTTTCGCTAAATCCCGATAGGTTAAACCAGAATTATCATCAGGAAGCGCATTATAGACGACTTTATCTTTTTGTGGAACACCAGTAACCGTTTCTTCAAAGGAAGGAAACGCCAATGTAAACACATTATATGCATCCTCTGGTGTGGCATAAAGCACAATATTATCTTTGCTTCGTATCACTGGCCGATTGCTCTGATTAAGGAAAGCTGAGGTTTGACAAAGAGACAATATTTTATCGATATCACGTCGCACTCTCATTTGTTTACGTTCAAGAACATTAAGAAACTCATAAGAGTAAGGGACCTCGATCTGATCAAATTGCTGCAAGGATTCAAAAAATTTTTTGATAACATCAAAGTTTGGTTCAGATAAATGACCAGCATAAGCCTTGCATCGATGCAATAAAACCCGGAAGGTTTGATCATCGCTTTCATCAATGGAAATATTGAACATACGATTTTCAAGTTGCTGATCAAAACCACCTTCAGCCCGTGTAGTAATAATGAATTTAACAGGAACTTCGTATTCCTCTGTAGTAAATCCACCATCAGGGGCTCTTACTGTTACCGCTGCTTTGAATCCACCATCACCGCCATCCATAAGTTTCAGATGTTCCGTTGTCTCTTCAGCGCCACCAGCTTCTTGAATATATAAAATTTTTTCATCATTCCACTTTATGTATTTTAATGCATTAGCGCTGATACTCCCCAGGGTTTTAATCCAGTCTTGAGGGAAACATTCAAGAATAGTATTTGTCAGATTGCTTTTGCCTGCACTACTACTACCTGATACTTTTAAAATACCACTGCTATCCTTCCGGGCTAATACTCGAAGGATATAGAGAAGACCGGTTATCGCTGTTTTCGCTTCCTGTTCCGTTCCTGTGTGTTTCTCTAATATACTTGAGAGTATATGGGCCAATGGATTTGTTCGTATCGTGTCGATCTTTTCAGTTAGCTCTTCCCCGGTCATCCCTATTTTTAAGGTATGGATCAAGTAATCCACTGGTGTTTTTATTGTTGTACAAAGACTGTTCGGATGGCATATTCCTATTTCTCCCATATTCATATGGGGAAATCCTGAACCTTTCCGTTGAATGGTTTTACAGGATGGGCAACTGATTTTGTTATACCAGCTCTCAAAAATATTGCTTTCAGGGCCACCGATTCTTTTTGTTACTTCCTTGAAAATCTGATGCGCTTCTGTTTTCTCATATCCTGCTTGCCCTAAAAATATTGCGAGCAGGGTTTTCATTCGGGTAGCGCCATTTTTTATGTTTTTTGCGGCAAGGATCTTCTTTATACAAGGGGGAAATGATTTTTCATCTGCTTTTTCATTTAATCTAAAAACATCATGATAATTTGATTCATCATAGGTTTTCACATCGATTTCATTGAGGTATTTTTTTAATTTTTTGTTCAATGCAATTGATTCATCAAGCTCTCCGTGTTTCATCCAATTTAGGCCTTTTTGTTTGATCTCAGCAGATAATGGAATATTGGCATCGGTGAAATTGATTTTTATATCTTTAACATCTAGGGGTATAACAGCGAAATTATATTTTTTATGAATGCTGAAGATACTTTTGAAAACACGTTTGCTGTTATTGATTGCATCTGCTTTTACATATGGTTTATATTCTGGATATTTTTTGTAGAATTGTTCTTGCAGATCTGTGATGAATGCATTAAAGCAGCTGGTTAACCGTCGCCAAAATATTTCTTTTCCTGAGCCATAATCCTTATTTTGATAGTAGAGTTTCTGATGAACATATACATAGATTCCGCCGCCACTAAAACAAGAATAGATACTCTTTGGGCAATATTTCCGGAGTTCATCACAAAAGTATTGCGCCATTGCTTCTACTGCTTTTTTTACTTCTGGGATGAATATTTCATCTTTACCGTCGATATCGATACCTAGTGAATATGTTTCTGTCTCCTTGAATGTTCCCAGTTTTTTGTTTTCAACGTCTTGGTGTATTT
>CAZYLG010000200.1:0-3200 GCA_964648565.1 uncultured Thermoplasmatales archaeon | reverse complement strand
ATAATGATGGTGTTCCTATTGAATGGGAATGGAAATGGGGGCATGTCTTTCAATGGAATTATCAAAAACAGGAGTATGAACATGTTTGGATATATGATCCATTCAGATGGGAGGACCATAAGAATCTTGATCCAGATAATGATGGATTATCTAATTATGAGGAATGTCTTACCTCCGAATGGTTTTCAGATCCATTTAGAAAAGATCTATTCGTAGAACAAGACATTATGGAAACAGGACCAAATGGCGAAAAGACAGAGTTTCCTGAAGAATCAAAAGAACTTCTTCGCACAGCATATAACCGCCAGAATATCGTGTATCATCTTGATGATGGTTGCATGGGCGGCGGTGAGCTCATTCCGTTTGATGAATCCACTACAGATGAGGAAATTAAAGACATCTACTGGAATTATTTCTTACATGGTGATGAAGATAACTGGAGATTTGGAGTATTTCATTACGGATTAGTGCTTTACAATGCAGAACGATACCCAGGTTTTGGTTTTTGGGGTGGAGTACATCCAGTTATTGACTCTTATCAAATTTCAGCCCTTGGCATGGAGAAAAAGGCGGATCTACCTTGGGGTAAAAGAGCTGTAGTTTATGCCAGTGCCTACATGCATGAATGCGGTCATACTCTTGGCATCTTTCATGGTAATACTCCCGGTTGTGATGATCAACAAGGAAAATTTCCTTGGCAGTTGAACTGGTGGAAGTGGCTTCCATATAAAAGCGTGATGAACTATGGATACATGTATCGAATAGTTGATTACTCAGATGGAAGTAGAGGAAAAAACGATTTTGATGATTGGAATCGACTTGACCTTACTTTTTTCAAAACATCCATTTGGTAAAAAAAGCGTAAACTATCAGATAATATTGTTAAGAAAGATAAAAAAAATTGTGAAAAACAGATTACGCTTGAATCAATTTTAATCCTTTGTATTGTAAATGATGTGATCGTTTCACAATACTTTTCAATGCCAAGGTTGAAAGATTGAATTGTTCAGCTACAGAGTTACCAAATTTTCCATTCGTTCCGATAAAATCAATTATCTCTTGTTCTAATTTTTTAAATTCCTCAGCATTCAATGAAGCAATAGTAAAAATCTCACTGATTTCATTTACTGGACAGGAAATATTGATGTTGAACGCTGAATAATATGATCGATATGTTTTTTGGGGTTTTCCATCGACACCATTTTCAGAAGTTGTCCACTTGGTTTCAACTAGTTTCATTCGATCAAAGAGTTCTAATGCTTTCTCACCAGATGAGCCGTATTTTTCCCGTATTTCACTAAGTGCACGCCAATCAGATTGGATTTCTTTGAAAACTTCTTGTTTAGTAGAAGAATCAAATGCACGCATGAGGGGGATAAGATCCGTTGAATCGTTGACTACTTTAGTTCTAATCATAAGTAACACCCAAACAAATATAAAACAGTACTTTGGCTATTTAAATCTTACGTAGGAGAAAACATATCATCAGATAGAAATCAGTCGATTTCCCTGAAAGAATCAAAAACTATATGAATAAAATTCAATTAGCTATTCAATAGAGACAAATGTTACCTTCAACAACCATCACCCTCAATGAAGTGATCTGGTTTTTTCTTCTCAGCATCTATGCAACTGCAGTAACCCTTGGAACAAAATTTTCATATGAACTTATGAGAAAAAAGGGATTTGAAAAAAATGTTGCAGTCTATTATAATCGAAAGATAATCCATATGTTTGCTGGAGGCGTGGTCGTATTATTAGTCCCCTTCCTTTTTGCTTCACCATGGATGCCGCTTCTCGCAGGAATTGTTCTCACCGTTTTTACATATATTCCTCATAAAACCGGCAAAATCCTTTATTGGTTCCAAACAGAGGATAACCTAAATGATGTCAATTTTTGTTTGATGTGGGCATTAACTGTTTTTCTTATATGGCTTATTGTTGGAACACCATGGATTGCTATTATTCCCCCATTGTTCATGGCGTTTGGAGATGGAGTAACCGGTGTTGTTCGAAACGCAGTATTTAAAAAACGAACAAAGAATCCTATCGGAAATGTGTTCATGGTCATAGTTTGTATCCCGATAGGTTATTATTTCGCAGGCATGGTCGGCATTCCGTTATGGGGCGTTCTTGCTGCAATTATTGCATCTATTGTTGAACGATATGAATTCGGACCGATTGATGATAATATCTTAATCACTGTTTCCTCAACAATACTCCTATTAACAGGTTATTACCTTGGCCCGCTTTTTTAGGAAATCATTTAAACATTGTTTTCATGAGGTATTCATACAATTAACACCCTAACTTATTAAAAAAAGGTGAAGGAAACATGACCGATGGATTGAAAAAGAAATCCGTTAAATGTCCTCAGTGCAACCATCAATTCCAAATCATAGGTAAACCTGGAGAAAAAAAGATCGTTACTTGTGACCATTGTGGATTAAAGGGATACATCCAATTTGAAAAAACAACCATTGAACCAAATAAACCATCAAAACCAACTACAACACGACCACATACCTATTCTACTCCATCATATGAAAATGCAATTCAAGTGAACCATCTTTCAAAAAAATATAAAGATGTTATTGCCGTCGATAACATTTCTTTCACTGTTAGAAAAGGAGAAATCTTTGGGTTCCTCGGTCCAAATGGCGCAGGTAAGACCACAACTATTCGAACATTACTTGGTTTTTTAAAACCAAATGCGGGAACTGCTCTTGTTGGTGGCTTAAAAATAAATGATCATCTTGTTGACATTAGAAAAAAGGTTGGATATATTCCAGGTGAATTAGCATTATATGAACATTTAACTGGGAAACAATGTCTTCAATATTTTAGTGATATTCGGAACACGGATTTATCATTACTTGATGAATTACAAACTATTTTTGAATTACCACTCGATAGAAAAATTAAAACCTATTCCCGAGGAATGAAACAAAAATTAGGAATCGTTCAAGCGTTTATGGATGATCCTGAAATCGTGATTATGGATGAGCCGACGAGCGGTCTTGATCCATTATTACAACAAAAATTTTATCAGTTTTTACAAAATGAAAGAAAGAAAGGCCGCACTATGTTTTTTTCTTCACACATTCTCAGTGAAGTAGAAAAAATTTGTGACAGAGTAGCTATCATTCGAAAAGGAAACATTGTTGCCCTTGAAAGAATTGAGGATTTAAAAAGAAAAA
>CAZYLG010000199.1:0-3206 GCA_964648565.1 uncultured Thermoplasmatales archaeon | reverse complement strand
GGCCTTATTTCAGAGATGGTGATTGGTGAATATCGTGATTTACAATTAAGTTCACCGCCACGTGTTACCCGCGTTAAATCTGGAAAAGATGCGTTATCTCAATTGCAAAAAAAATCTTATGATCTTGTTATCACCATGTCAAAAAATATTGGGATGGATCCTTTTGTTTTTGGTGAAAAAATAAAGCGATTATGTGCTGAAACACCTGTTTTTTTACTAGCAACCGATACGGCAGATTTAGTAAAAGTACAAAAAAAAGCATTAGATGAACATATTGATGCGCCCTTTTTTTGGGGTGGAGATTCAAAATTATTTTTAGCAATCGTAAAATTACTCGAAGATCGAATTAACACTCCTTATGATATTGAAAATGCAAATGTGCGAGTGCTTATACTTGTTGAAGATTCAATTCGGCATTTTTCTATGTTTTTACCATTGTTGTATGCTGAAATTGTTCAACAAACTGAACGGTCTATCTCAGAAGATGTAAATGAGTTACAGCGTTTACTTCGCCGACGGGCCCGGCCGAAAATACTTCTTGCGAGAACGTATGAAGAAGCAATGGATTTGTACAAAAAATATGAAAATAATATTTTGGGTGTGATCAGTGATGTTGGTTTTTATCATCAAGGTGAAAAGGATAAGGAAGCTGGATTTTCTTTGATTGATCAAATTCGAAAACACAATCCATTTTTACCAGTGCTTATGCAATCTGCACTTGAAGAAAATAGAAAAAAAACTGAAAGATTAGATGCAGTATTTTTGTATAAACATTCACCACATCTATTGCAGGATATCCATCAGTTTTTACTTGATCATCTTGGATTTGGGGATTTTGTTTTTGTAAAACCGGTTCAGAATGAGTTGGATGAGGAAGGTAACAATCAGCATTTAAAGGAGATAGGCAGAGCATCTAATATGGAAGAATTTGAAAAACGAATGCAACATATTCCGTTTGAATCCATTCATTTTCATGCGAAACGAAATGATTTTTCAAATTGGCTTCTTGCTCGTGGAGAGTTTTCACTTGCAAAAACATTGCAAAAACATTCAGTTTCGGATTTTACTGATCTATCTGAGGTTCGATCTCATTTGTTACGGGTGTTTAATGAAACCCGACGGAAAAGACAATTAGGTGTTATCACTGATTTTTCTGTTCAAACATTTGAGTTTGATTCGACGTTTACTCGAATTGGTTCTGATTCCTTGGGAGGAAAGGGGCGAGGTATTGCTTTTATTCGTAAATTGTTATACCGGTTTAACTTACAATCCAGATATAATGATATTAATCTCATCGTTCCAAATACGGTGGCTATTGCGACTGATTATTATGATCAATTCATGGATGAAAATGAGTTATTAGATTTTTTTGATGATGGCAAGATTAGTGAAAAAGAAATCGCTCAGCGTTTTCTTTCTGCGGTACTTCCAGATAAATTGATAGAGAAACTAGAAAGAATGTTACAGCATTTTAAGCAACCATTGGCTGTCAGGTCATCTAGTTTACTTGAAGATTCTCAGAATCATCCCTTTGCTGGATTGTATTCGACCTATATGCTCCCGAATACTCATCAGGATGATTCTGTACGATTAAAGCAATTAGGTGATGCGATAAAATTAGTGTATGCTTCTGTGTTTTATCGTGATGCTCGTCAGTATATTACATCTGCTGCGGCAGCTGCTGAAGAGGAAAAAATGGCGATTATCATTCAGGAATTGGTTGGTAAACAATATGGTTCTCGGTTTTATCCAACCTTTGCAGGGGTGGCACAATCTTACAATTATTATCCTGTTGGCAGGCAAAGATCTAGAGAGGGTATTGTAAATCTTGCTGTGGGTCTTGGTACGGCTGTTGTTGGTGGTGAAAATGTTCTTCGTTTTTGTCCAAAGCATCCTCAAATTCTTCCTGATTTTTCTTCAACGGATCAGATCCTTGAAAATGCACAGAACACTGCGTATGTGTTAGATGTTGACTCTTTATCTTTTTCTTTGAATGAACGAGAAACAGTTACTTTGCGAAAGATTCCTACATCTGATCTAGTGTCTGATGGTAGTTTAGATGAGGTTGTGAGCCATTTTGACCAAAATGATGGGCGTATCCGGGATGGTGTTTCTGAAGATTCCCCAAATCTCATTACCTTTGCTGGAATATTGAAATATCCTTCTTTTTCTTTTACATCGGTGTTACAAGATTTGTTGCGGCG
This sequence comes from uncultured Thermoplasmatales archaeon, assembly GCA_964648565.1. Taxonomy (GTDB): domain Archaea; phylum Thermoplasmatota; class E2; order DHVEG-1; family DHVEG-1; genus EX4572-165. The sequence goes on along the minus strand of CAZYLG010000199.1, from coordinate 1,002 downwards.
TGGCGAACAAGCGATGGGTTGTCCGGTTGAAATCGAGTTTGCGGTAAATGTTCCAACTGAATCCAATCAGTTAAAAATGCCTGAGTTTGCGATTTTACAGATTCGGCCTTTAATTGTGTCTAAGGAACAGCAGCATGTATCCTTTGATGATGTTGATAAGGAGGAAATAATTATGCAGTCTTATCATGCACTTGGGCATGGAGTGTATTCTTCTATTCAAGATGTGGTTTTTGTATCTCCTAAGACGTTTAATCCAGCGAAAACAATGGAGATCGCAAGTGAAATAGATCAAATTAATCGGTATCTTTCTGCTAAAAACCGATCTTTTATGTTAATTGGTCCTGGTCGGTTTGGCACTCAAGATCGATGGTTGGGTGTTCCTGTTCGGTGGGCACAGATTTCTGGGGCAAAGATTATTGTAGAAACTGATCTTTCTGATTTCCGAGTGAAACCTTCCCAAGGAACTCATTTTTTACAAAATATTACTGCGCAAGGAATTGGTTATTTGCATATTCCATTTGAAAAATCTAATGAGTTTATTGATTGGGATTTTTTGAATAAACAAGAGAGTAATCAAAATTTATCTTTTGTTCGTCACATTCATTTACCGTATCCACTTGTCGTGAAAATCAATGGGAAACATAGAAAAGCTGTGGTATTTAAGAAATCTAAGAATCAAATAAAAAATTGAAAAAAGGGCGGTATTGACTGTATTTTTCTATTGATTTTTTACGTATTCTTTTTATACTCTTTTTGTATAATTTTTAATTAAGTGTGTGTTTTCAATGTTTTATCTTTTATTAATTTTTTTTAGTTTTATTAGTTTTGTTTATGGTGGCTTTATTTGTGAAATATGATTCATAAATGGAAATTATATTTTGTATAGTAAAGTATTAATTGAGACCCTTTATTCAAGATACAACAGCATAATATAAACACGTGTTGATATTAATATGCTGAATGAAGTATTCGTTGATGATTAATCAATGAACATTTGAAAAA
>CAZYLG010000198.1:0-3207 GCA_964648565.1 uncultured Thermoplasmatales archaeon | reverse complement strand
TATGTGTTTGTAACAAATTCTTTTGAAGATTCAAACATGCAATCTAATGCAAGATTGATGTCGATGGTCGATATGGAATTTAGTGAAAATACCAAAGAATTAGAAATTAGGCATATCACAGGTGATACATTTGATGATGCAATTAAATTTCAAAGTAGTGGATCGTCTAGCCCAACTGATTGGTGGAATGGAAATTGGCATAAACGTGTTGAATTTAGTGTTACCAGCACAAAAGATACTTCTAACTATCAATTGAAAATAGATGTCAATTACGATTCAGATATGCAACAGGATTTTGATGATGTCCGTTTCATAGATGGTGATGATTCAACTGTTTTATCTTACTGGAAAGAAACCATTTCAACAGGTACTCAGGCAATATTTTGGGTAAAAATACCTTCGTTATCTATAGGTGAAAATAATTTTTATCTTTATTATGGAAATTCTGTAGCGAGCTCTTCAAGTAATCCAACAACAACATTTGATAGTTTTGTTAATTTTAACCATGATTCACTTGTTTCCCATCATGGTTCAGCTCATGATCCATCTGATCCTCAAGATGTAGAACCAAATTCATATTCCATAATCGATGATTATACGATAAAACTTGATGGAAATACTTGGAAAGGAATCTTGAAAAACCTAGAAATATCTGATGATAGTAGTCAAATTTTATCATTTGATTATAAAAGTACTGATGTAAACGATCCCGAAATTTCAGGAGTTGGTTTTGATATCAATGAAGATCTTGATTCAAATCATGATGATGATCATTTTTATGAAGTACATGGTTCACAAAATTGGGGAATACAAAAAGCCCATGATTATTCGGGTACAGGTGATTGGAAATCATATATGATATCATTAGATGATTTCAGTGGCACATTTGATAGATTTATCATTAATAATGATGAAGATGACTTGGATAATACGAACTCGTTTTATCGAAATATACGTATTCAAAAATCTCTTTCAACAACACCTACAGTATCATTGTCATTCTCTAATGAAGAAACATCTACTGTTCCAGAACCAAGTTATCAATTAAATAATCTACAGATAGCAATTAATGATGAACCTGTCCAATACGAATCTATTAAAATAAGTTCAGGTGGAACTTCTTTACGAGGCGGGGACATCCTGACGGTTACCTTTTCTGATATAAACCTACCAACTCATGGCGATACGATTTCCATTCGTTATACTCCAACTAATCAATTAATTAAGGTTCAGATGATATAGATATATCTTCTTTTTATTCATATGATTCATATATCATCAATCTATTCTTTTTCTCTACTTATGGATTCAATAGATTGTCATCGGTATTGTTATTTGAAAACTCGGAAGAGACTTCCAAATAAACCAGATAGAAATTCTCAGATTAAACTAGTATTGTTTGATATGGATGGTGTGCTTGTGGATAGTATTAGTTCCTGGCGGCATGTGCACACTCATTTTTCAACAAATAATGATCATGCAGTGGATGCTTACGTACGAGGAAAGATTACTGATGAAGAATTTATTCGTCATGATGTTAATCAATGGAAAAGAAATAATGAATTTATCTTAAAAAAAGAGTTACAAACTATTTTTTCGTCAGTTGCATTGATGAAGGGAGCAAAACAATGTATACAACAGTTAAAAACTTTTGATGTCAAAAGTGGAATTGTGAGCGCAGGAATTGATGTGTTAGCTAAAAAAGTTGGTGAATTATTAGGTATTCCATTAGTATATGCAAATGAATTAGAAACTGATGATTTTGGTCGATTAACTGGTGAAGGAGTTGTTAAGGTACCCTTAATGCAGAAAGATTTGGTCGTTAAACGCATTTCACATCAATTACGCATTGATCAAGAGGAGATTGCTGCAATTGGAAATTCTTGTTTTGATATTCCCTTGCTTCGCTCGGTTGGTTTTGGTATTGCATTTCATCCAGATGATGATTGTATTATAACTGAAGCTGATGAGGTTATCTATAAGAAGGATCTTAGTGAAGTATTCACTGTTCTTAAACCATTTTTATCAAGAAAAAGGGATTGAGAGGGGTTTATTTTTTTTGAAACCATGAGTGTTTTTTAGGGATGCGTTCTTCTAAGTGGTTAATGTGGTCGAAAAGGAATTTTTTATCTTCTTGCATGGTGTTATTTTGTTGTTGTAAGGTATTGATGAGATCATCTTTTAACTGTAATTGTTTTTTTAATGGTGTAACTTCGGTATTATAAATGGTGCTGTAGACTTCGTTGTATATGTCATCGGTGAGGGATTCAGTAGTTGTTTTTTGAGGTTGAGTAGTTTTTGGTGATGGTGTTTTTTTTGATATATTTTTAAGTTTTTCACTGTTTTCCTCGATTTCAGACCAGGTTGAGGAAGATTTTTCTTTGTTTTTAGATGAAGGTTTAGTTTTAGGTGCTGAGTTATCTAAGTATGATTTTATAGCTTGAGTGACTAATTCGTTTCGACCAAGGTTATGGTTTTCAATTTCTTTTAATAAATCATTATCGATGCGAATGGCTATACCTTTGGTTTTTCCCATGGTTGGATGATCCTCCCCATCTCTTTCAATCTGTATTCTGTAGTGGTTTAAAAAATGTTTGTTGTATATTTACCATTAAATAAAAATTGTTTTTGTTTGAAAAAGAAAAAAAGGAAGGTGAAAACAACTATGAAATCATGATTTTTTAATTGTTGTTTCCAATGATGTTTATTTATCCTGTTAGTGCAGATGAGATATACTTTTTTTGCGAGTTGATATTCATGTTCATATGATGCAGGATAGGTTGATTTTTTTCGACAGATGATCCAAGGCTTTTTTCCAATATCGCCTCCTTGCTAACATGTAGCATAATATATATTTATCATTACTATTATATAAATATTTGCCTTAGCAAAATTTTTTCATATAAAATATGAGAAAAACAAAGGAGAAAAAATAAAAAAATACGAAATAAACCCTAATCTTTTATTCAGCAAAAAACGATTCTATCCAGCTTGGTCTATCCGGAATATCTCCTTTTTCAAGCATGTCTTTCCATGTTTCATCAGTCAACCGATCATTCATCGGATGCTTAAACTCATAATAACTAAGCGTTGGACCCGCAGCACACACCAAATCACCATCTGCATCAGGAACCGCGACTATGATCATATCTACATAACCAAGTCCTTCCTCTAACACCTGATTCGTATTAGTATCCGTATGAACAT
>CAZYLG010000197.1:0-3208 GCA_964648565.1 uncultured Thermoplasmatales archaeon | reverse complement strand
TTGGTGCATTGCGAACCTTTTCAATTAAAAGATCGCTCATAGTGTGAATGCTTGTATGTTCTGTAGGTTTTGGTATGAAATCGATTGCTCCTGCATCTAATGCTCGTTTGATATCGTTCATGTTATGATTTGTTTCTCCGCTGATAACAATAATTGGAAGTGATTGTTGCCGTAGTATTTGTTGGGTAGCAGTAACTCCATTCATACTAGGCATATTGATATCCATAAGCACTACGTCAGGATGAATTTGTTGAATTTTTTGTATTGCTTCTCCACCATCATGAGCAGTTCCGATGATGTTCATATCTGTTTGTGAACTGATGATTTGAGATATTTTTTTCAGGAAGAATGGAGAATCATCAACTAAAAAAACGTTGATTGCTGACCGTGACGAGGGTGGCGGCATGCTCATGTTGGTTTTTTGTGCATACCTAACGTTTGCAGTAGCTGCAGTTTTTACCTTTCTTACAAGTTCAGTTCCTATTTCTTTCATGTTCAGTGAAATTGATCCAGAAGGTTTACAAATGAAATCAATGGCTCCTGCATGTAATGAATCAATAGTGGTTTTTGCTCCTTGAGACGTAAGAGCGCTGACCATCACAATCGGAGTGGGATGTTCTTTCATGATATGGGTAACTGCATCTATCCCATTCATCTCAGGCATCTCTACATCCATAGTGATGACATCAGGATGAAGATTTTGTGTTTTCTTGATGGCATCAACACCGTTTTTTGCCGTTCCAATAACATTTAATTGAGCATCCTGATTAAGAATATCACTAATGATTTTTCGCATAAATGCAGAATCATCTACAATGAGGACTTTCAGACTCATCATGTATCCCTCTGTATACTAAATTTTTTTTTAGAGAGAGGGTTTTATCCCATGATTTTTCCTACTTCTTCTAGTACTTGTGGAGCCTGAAATGGTTTGACAATGTATCCTTTGGCACCTGCTTGTATCGCTTCTTTAACCTTTGTTTCTTGTCCAACGGCAGTCACCATGATAATGTTTGCACTGCCATCATCTGCAACAATATTTTTTACTGCTTCGATTCCTTCCATGTTGGGCATAACAATGTCCATGGTGACAAGATCTGGTTTGTGTTTTTTGTAGGCCTCAATTGCTTCTAGTCCATCAGATGCTTCTGCTACAATTTCAAATCCTTTTGGTTTGAGGATGTTTGCAAGCATCATCCGCATGAATTTTGTATCATCTACTAACATTACTTTTTTTCCCATACGACCCTCCTCACCGATTAACGGTGGTGTCGTTTATCTAATTTTCCATATTTTTTATTTTAGTTGTTTGAATTTTTTCTTTTGGTCCGTATCATCCAAGATTCTTTTTCATTTGTTCGACAATATGTTTGGTTCCTTTTTCTGTGAGTTCATATTCCTGCTCACCAGAAACCCGGAGGACTTCTTTTGATAATAAATCATCAACGATTCCTTTGAGTTCTTCTTCTGAAACACCAAGCATCTCAATAGCCATCTCAGCATCTATATCACTAGTGTACATCATTTGAACAAGCATAAATTGTTGTTCGTTAAGATCAATTGCTTCTGTATCCGTTGCTTTGGTATCTGAGACAAGTTGAACGTAGGATCCCGCAAATGAGATCAGAGGACGATTAGCGGTAATCAATGTTGAAATGATGGTTCCCTGCTTTTGATATTTCAATGTTAGAGAGGAATCTGATTTTTCTTGTAAGTTGATTTCAAAATCATCGATATTTGAAAGATCAATTGTTTCTTTTTGTTTTTTTCCAAGCCATTCCGCGGCAAGAACTAAATTATTCTTTTTGATGAATATGTTTCCTTCCACTGGTTTTTTATCAAGAAGGATTTTTCCTCCTTTGCTGAAAGGACTGACAAATTCAACGGTTTTCCCATTGGTTAAAAGAATACAAAGAAATTTTTTGATTTTCTTCGCATTATCATGAGACGTGGAAATAAGTGCTGCTTTTTCTTCACTATTGTTATTTGAATAATGTATTGGAAGAATAGTGGTAGAACCAAGTGCTTTACGCCAAAGTTCAACTTTTCGATCGACATCGGTGATTTGATTAAACTCAATTGTTTTCACTTGTTTTTCATCAGGTTTGTTATCTTTTTCAGGAAAGAGCAATATTCTTTTGGTGGTAAGAGTTAAAAACCCAGGAACTAATCGTTTCTCATTACTTTTATCTTTTAAATTTGAAAGTTCATAAATGAATTTTAAATATGAATTTTGAATGAGTTCTTTTTCTTCAGCCATCCTAGCTTTTCCCTTTTTTCTAACTATTCCTTCTTAAGGATTATTGAGACACATAAGGATGCAATGAAGTTTACCTTTCTAATTTTAAATCAACGTTTTTCAATTCATCCCATCTTCTTGTTACATCCATCCCAATTCAATCCATCCACAATTGAAAATAGAAAACCCCTATTTAAATTTGCAGCATTCTTTTCAAAATTAACAATAAGCAAACTTGTCAATTTTTTGATTTCTTTATTAAGACATGTCCTGTTTTCTATTTTCCCGTTGTTGTTCGATAACCCATAAACCAATTGGTCTTACATCCACATTGGAAACCATTTTTGATTTTGTCCATTCCATGAGATCTTCCCTTGAAAGTTTTTGGCAGCAATCTTCACATGCAAAAAATTCATCAGCAATAACAAGTCCAGATAAATTTTTTCCCAAAACAATGTCTTTATCACAAAGATCACATGTTGCCGTTGATGAATCAGTCCATCCAACAACTTCGGGTTTCATTACGGAAACGGGTTCTATCTCTTCTATTTCAGCATTTGATTCCATTATATTTTCCTCCTCATCCTTAACTAGTTCATTGCCAACAGTTTTAGTATCAACTGAGATTTTTTTCTCATTTGTATCTTTTGTCATGCTGGTTGATGGTTCATTTTTTGAATCTGATTGAGAAGGAGAATCATCTGAATCGGTTTTTCTGAGTTTCCGAATGTGATATATGATTTCATCAATATCTTTATTGTCCATTTTTTTAATCAACCCCTAAATCCACGATATATACAACAAACCATAGGTTTTAAAGATTATTATTTTTAATAAAAATTCTCATGAAAAAAGTTTTTAGAAATCATTGAGGAAATAATAGTCTTGAGGGATAATTGTTCAAGAATTGGTCAAAATTTTACAATATTTCGATGTATATAAATATGATGAATTTGTTTTTGTAAAAAA
>CAZYLG010000196.1:0-3234 GCA_964648565.1 uncultured Thermoplasmatales archaeon | reverse complement strand
GTATTATACTTTGTCAAAGATTATCATTTTTTAGAAGTTGTTCTATATCTTAAAGTTATATCCACATTTGTTGGAAAAAAGGGTGAGGCAAATAGGAGGTTTAACATCTGAAAACCATATTTTTAATCTCTAGTTTAACCCATTCTGTTACGCTTATATGAATGTTAAAATCGTTCATTCAGTAAATGTTTACTACAGGCATTATAATGGCATTTAGTATTTTTCACTATTTTTCACTATTTTTCACTATCGTTTCAGAATTGATATATATTGGTGGAAATATTATAGATTTTAAAGAGTTTTAAGGCGGAAAAACATGAAAAAAAATATAAAAATTATTTTAACAATATTTATGCTAGTACTCTCCTCAACAATGTTTTCTGTAGCAACAGAATCAGACAATGAGTGGCCAGGAGAACCACCACATAAAAATGATACAATAACATTTGGTGACATCACTATCGATAATTCAAAGGATATAGGTGAAATTGTAGACATTTATGTACCTCAGGATGATGGTTATTCAAGATTTGTGGATGTTGATGCATATGGTACAGTAACTGTATCTGTTCCATATACCTTAACTAATTCTGATCCTGACGCCTCTAATCATATAGTTATTGCCAAGCTATTATAACCTGTGGAAGTTCTAGTGATTCTGATTGGGACAAGAAGGAAACCATGGGCAGCACATCTAATACTTTTCACCTTGAAATTGACGTAGAAGAAGGAGAAGTTATTGAAGTAACACTTGATGGATGGTATACTGATGATGAAAAATCTGATGAAAATACAAAAGACGATGATATCCAAGTTTCTTTTTTTGAAATGGATAACGAAAATCCCCCATCCAAACCATCGATAACTGGACCGTCTGTTACACTTCATTTAACGGATACATGGTTTCAAACCTCTTCAAGTGATCCAGATGATAATGATAAATTAAAATACATGTTTGATTGGGGTGATGGCGATGATACTGAATGGATCACGGATCATACCCCGGGAAATTCACCCGGTTATGACGATGGAGAAGAGTGTTGGGCAGGTCACGCATGGGAATGTACTAATCTTGGAGGATCATACTATAAGGTATGTTCATTTGTACAAGATATAGTTCCGTGGCCTGAATATGGAATGGAACCAAAAGATCCTGTTAAATCAAAGTATCATAATATTAGAGTGCGATTCTTCAAAGGAATTCAATCAGCAGAACTCAATATGAGTATGACGAATGGTAATTTTGAGTTTGTACCGCAGGGACAACCAACTAATCCGCAATGTGATCAATTAGGTGAAGCTGTTTTCGTCGATATCAATTATGATGGGGTTTACGATGAGATATGGATAGATATTTTTGAAACCAATCAAACTATCATTGATTTTGGTATTAGTAGTTATGATGTTGATTATGATTCATCCTCAGATACATATTCAGCTGATCTTACAGATGATGATCAATCAGATTTTGATATATCATCAGATGACATACCAATAGATGACGTATCATCGGAATATAATTCGTAACCCATGAATTATAGAAGCTTGGAGTTAATGCAATTATAAAAAAAAGGATTTATTCCTTTTTCTTCTTCGTTTCGATCTAAGAGATTGCAAACATCAACCGTATTAGATAAGATAAATAAATATAATAAATAGTAATCTATATTAATAAATGTGGAGAAACAATCTTTATGAAATTAGGGCTGAGAATTATGAAATTTTCATTAAAAATATTATTTATCATACTACTTTTTTCATTTTCTTTGATTAGCATGACCTATGCATTAAATAACCAAATGGAAACTGAGGATACCAAATTAAATAACCAGATAACTATTAATGGAAATGAAGACTTTTTATCCATACAGAATGCGATTGACAATGCCAGTGATGGTGATACCATTTTTGTTCCTAGTGGAATCTATCATGAACCGTTGATCATAGATAAACAACTTAATCTAATCGGAGAAAGTGCTTATACGACCATAATTGATGTTAACGGGTATTTATGGAATCCAGTTTTTATCAAATCATCAAATGTAGTTTTTAAAGGATTCACTGTTAAAAATAGTACATTTAATGATTATGCTGCAGGAATATACATCCAGCTAACTGACTGGAATGAAACTAATCCAACGCATACCATTAGAAATATTACGGTAAAAGATTGTATAATCAAACATACTCCAGCAGGGGTTCAATCAAGTAATGCTACAAAACTAAGCATTATCAACTGTTCAATAAATAATAATATGGGTAATAGCATTCTTTGTTATGCCTCCAATGACATATTAATTGATAATTGTGAAATTTATAATAATGGAATGCGTGAAGAGAACTGTTGGATCTCTGGTTGCATAGCTTTAGGTGCAGAATTTAAAGATCGAGATAACGCAACGATATCCAATTGCACGATTACAAATAATGATGATGGCATATATGCTTGTGAATATTCAAATTTAACGATAAAAGATAATTATATTGCAAATAATGATGTGTATGGTATTAAAATCAGGGATTTTAATAATTGGTGGATTTCATCAACGATTTCAAATAATATCATAAAAGGTTCAGATACGGGGATTCATATTGATGAGATCGTGAGAGAATCACACCGGAATCAAACGGGTAATAAACCTGCTGATGAGGTAATAATCACACACAATATTATTCAAAATAATAAAAGAGGATTTGTAATTCATGATGATAACATCGATGCGGAGGTACATAAAAATAATTTCATCAGTAATTTTATTCATGCAAATTTTCATTTATATCTTCCACTTAAACAATGTCTGATTCCTCCGTGGAATAATAACTATTGGGATAACTCTATTGGATCTGGACCAAAAATAATATATGGAGCGTTTCATGAATTTGGATCATTCATGTTCATACCATGGTTAACTTTTGATCTCTATCCTTCACCAGAACCATTTGATATTCTAACAGATGAATATCAATAAATCCTACCGATAATACGTTTTAAATAATAAATTTCTATCTTTTTTTTCTTTTAATATTGCTTTATTATTTTGCAAAAGAGTGTTTATTATTCAGAAAATTTTTTGTTATATAGTTAAATTACCTGCTTTTGTTGGAAAAACACGAAAAGCAAATAGGATGTTTAACATCTGAAAACCATATTTTTCTTAGAACTCTAAAAATGCGGATTGTTTTTTTCATTTCAGATCAGATGATTTATAGAAAAATTTATGTAGTTATAAATAC
>CAZYLG010000195.1:0-3247 GCA_964648565.1 uncultured Thermoplasmatales archaeon | reverse complement strand
AAAAATCTCTAAAAAAATTAGAGAAAATGAATTGGGAAAACAAGTTCCCAATTCAAAGATTTTACAAGATTATGATGGTGTTATTTCGTTTCCGTTTCCATCGACTTCATTCCACTGTTTGACAGTGAGTGTGGTTGAGAATAATCCAGTAAGTCCTTGGAAGTCGTTGTCTTGCGGAACGTGGATGTTGATGTAGATGTGGATAAATTCACCAGGATGAATTTGATAACCTGGACCAACAACTTCAGATGTATCACTCCATCCACCATTTCCATCAGATACGGTTCGATTACCATATACAAAGATACCATAGGTATCTTTCATTGGATCATTTGGATATTCTTTGACATTTTGTCCATCCATTCCAAGCCACCAAAGATACTCTAACCAGTTCATATTAGTGTCCTTGAAATCAGGTAACTCAGTTTCATCAAGAGCATAGGTGTCAACGACGAAATCAAGGAGTTTCACTGGAATGGTTCCTTCATATGATACCACGAAATCAACGGTGAAATCTTGGCATGGGAACATGTTCACGAAATCAACGTAAACGGTTTTTTCGCATACCGGCGGCTGAGGAGATGTTGTACCATCTTTATCTTGTAAGTAAGGATATGCATATGCTCCAGCAACGAATGCTGCATCAGTTCCACCATCCTCAATAGCATCATCTTCGGTTAACAATCCATCAAAATTTGCTCCAAATGGATCATCAAAAGGAATGGTTGGATACCAGTGTTCTCTGAATATTTCATCAGCTGGTGCACCAGTTCCCAAGACCTTCCAGATTTCAGTGCTTGAAAAATCTTCAATACAAAGTTTTACTGTTGCCGTTTCTGCTTCACCGTAGATGTAAATTTCATCAGTGAAACCAGCGTAGCTGATCCCAATACCGGCGAGAGCGAACATAGCAACAAGAAATGTTGTTCCTAATTTAGTTCTCATTTTTTCTAGTCTCCTATATTTTTTTATATTAGATTTTTTTCTTATGTTTGACATGCTTTTTTCGGAGTGCATATCATCTGTCTCCATTATACTCATGCTCCTCCTAAAGCCGGGAGCACACAAATAAGATTCAATTAAGATTGTTTATGGATCTACTTCGATAATGGTCAGCTGATAATCGTGATCACTTGGTATGACACCATCGACAATATCATCTTCTTCGACGAGCATGACTGCGACCATGTTGTAGCCAGGATCCGTATTTGGAAAATCAGTTATCCAATCATCAAAAACTCCTGTGTCATAGCTATCATTTACCATGTCAATTAAATCGATTGAACCAGAATAATCCCCTGGATAATGACCGCCATTCACATAATACCAGATAGCATTTTGAATAGAGTCTATTGAATATCCATCATCATGATTAATGATATAATTCACACAATCCCATGCAGTGATACCACCAATACCATCTGGAGTGTTCTCATCATGACCTGGCCAAACGGTTAGGATATCAAATTCATTAGACTTGAACGTGACAACATCTAGTGTTTCCGTTGCATTTCCCATTGTTGTATTTTCATCAACGCACCAACATCTGGCATGATTACCATTTTCGATTGGTGGACTGAATGAACCAGATCCAACATCAATGAATTCACAATCAAAAATCGTGAAACCTTCTCCATTATAATCTCCTGGATCAGGTGATCGTAATCGTACCTGCATGTACTCAGGAACCACGATATCCTTCGGTGTAAGATCATCATCAGGATTACATGGATCAGTCCATTGAATGATACCTAAATGTGCTGCAAATGAACCTTCAAGATCTTGGAACATGTTGTTCTGTGGGATAGTAATATAGAACCGAGCGATAAGTTGCTCACCAGGATGTATTTGCATCCCTGGAAGAACTTCAATCTCTGTATCAACTCCTCCAACATCTCTGACAACTCGAAGTGTTGCTTCAAATCTTCCAGTTGGATAGACCCCATTCATAAGATCTGTTATCCAATCCCAATCATTTTCAGATAAAATCTCATAAGAGATATCCTCAAATTTTACTGGAATAGAATGTATTTTGAAATGAAGATCCGCTACATACTCGATTTGTGGAATGAGATTATGACAATCAACAAATATTTCATATTCATTATCTGTTCCGGGAATCGTTGCAGGATCATCACCAGTTGGATCACGTGTTTTTGCCCATGAAACAACTTCTCCAGTTTCAGGACTTGGCGGTACGAAATCATCTACCATACCCTGCCAAACATCTATCTCAGAACCATACTCATTAACTTCTTGACCATAGATCTTTGAAACAAATGTTCCAGAGTATTCGAGCTCGGTGAATTCTACCACTGCCGTTTTTGCTTGACCATAGACAAATATCGAATCAGTAAGACCTGCGTAACTGACACCTATGCCAGCAAGAGCTAGGATACTAATAAGAAACAAACTGCCTAGTTTTTTTCCTTTCATGTTTTTTTTGCCTCCTTTTTATTTACTTCTTCTTTTGTTTTCTTTCTCTGGCGAAGTGAAAAGCCGAACTTCTCCCCCGCGAAACAAAAACGATTGCTAATATCGTATTCGTATTATGTTTATGTTCGAAACATCATAAAGAGCAGAGAGTGAAAGAGTAGATAGGGAATCGGATAGTTGATCCGAAACGACATCAAGAACAATTCATCAAACATGCAGATACACTCCTTCTTTTGGATGTATACCCCATGCTCAATCATTTGTTCATTGCTTCTATTCCTTCTCCCTTTATGGTTTCGAGTGACATCAACAATTGTTCTATTTTCTTTACGCGATAGATTTTTTCTTTTTTGTTTTTCAATAACTTTTCTTACTTCTTATCGTTTTCGTTTGTTTGTGTTCATCTGTTATTGAGTTCTCTATTGTTGTTTATATTCTACATATATACAACATTACCACATTGATAGTTAATTATTAATTGCGTTATCTTTAGTGCAATCTTTCTTCCATCGAAGTAATGTTACTACTGATAATTACACTAGTAGTATAAAAACTTTTAGATTTTAATTTATATAATTGTCGACATATTTTATTGTTTTTTAGAAAAAAAGATACTTTAAACGCGTAACTGATTCTTATAAAAAGCAAATTCTATCAAAAAAAGATAATAACCAAAAATATATTAAACACACAATATAACTGTTTTTGTTCTTATTATCATATGTTAACAATTTAATATAAAACGTTTATAAAACATTAGTTAAAAAACCTTTCCACTAATCCGTTCCATTAACCTTTCAACCAACGTTTT
>CAZYLG010000194.1:0-3273 GCA_964648565.1 uncultured Thermoplasmatales archaeon | reverse complement strand
CATGGGATTCTTGCGGCGCCTAATGTATCTGGTAGGCAGTTTAATTTGTGGGGTGCTTGTAGTATCACCACTAAAGGTCAAGTTATTCTTGATGACACACTTCAAATGTTGAAAAATAAGGGTATTCGGGTTACTTATGGAGATACCGATGGTATTTATTTAGGATGTTCTCGGTCTCTTGGTAAGATTCCTACCTTTGCAAAAGCTCTTGGAATCGAAAATGAGAAAATTGATGATGTTGAATGGTTAACTCCACCAGATAAAGCTATTGAGGCGATAAAAGAGTGCAACGAAAAATGGCAGCAAGAACTAAATTATCCTGAGTTTGAGTTGGAACCAGAGTATCATGATGCCATGATTTTTGTGAAACATAAGAATTATTTGATTTTTGATGAGAAAAATGGTATTGCTAAGATGGCTACAAAGGGCAATAATTTTAAGGGATCTGATAAAGCAAATATTGCTCGGAAAGCATTAAAAGAGATTATGATCAATGTGTTGCGGGATGTATCAACTTGGTCTGATGAGGATGAAGCTAGATCATTAGTAAAAGATAGTATTCGGAAGCATACTCAAGATGTGGTTGCATCGCTTGATTTTTCAAAAGTGGATATTGAGGATTTAACCTTGATTCAGAGTGTAAAGCCTGCTAGATCGTATAAGACGAATCAGGATGGAGGGTTGTCTACGTTTGGGAAGCGTGCGCAAGCATTGGAAAAGTTATTGGATGAACCGATTAAGTCTCGGATTAAACTTCGTTTTGTGGTGACTAAACAGTGTTTACCTGGCATTCAGAATCCGTCTAAGAGTGGGGTTAAACCTATTGATTATATGTATCCCGTGGATAAGTTGTCTAATAAATCTGAGATCGATTTGAAATGGTATAAGGAAATGATTGAGAACTATATTCAGGGTGCGTTTGGGTTGCCTAAGATAGGTGAAACACAGCAGACTGGTCTTGATTCTTGGATGTAACTTGATTTTTTTACAGAAGATCTTCAACAAATTATTTTATTTAATTTTTTTATATAATTTGGGTAAGAAGTGTAAAGAAGGTGGATAACACTTGTACAAGAATTTTTTATAAGGGTCTAAAATAAAAGTATATCTGCTGATATGTATGATAATCGTTGGACAAGTATCAAACAAGGAAGAAGCAATGGAAATTAAGATGATTGCAAAGATGAGTATTGTTGCCCAACGTGCTCGGTTTCTTGGTAGTCAATTGAAAGATAAATCATGTTAATACCCTTATTGCCCCCTTTTCCTTTTTTTAGTTTTCAACTAATATAGACTCTCAAATGTAATATAAGATTTTTTTAGATCGGTAATTATTGTATTAACTGTATCAACAGTTTAAAAAGGGAGATGGGAGAATTTTGAAAAATCATTAAATTTTTTATCTTATTTGTTATATAATTTAAAATTAATTTTGATTATAATTATCATTTTTGTTATAAAAATTAACCAATAATTTAATATTACACATGCATATTTAGGTGCATAGGCATATATTAATACCTAAAAAATATCAAAATTGATATTATATTCATTAACATAATTGATATTTTCCTACATAATTTGTTATTTTTAATTTTCAAAAAATCCTTCATCAATTCATTTTTTATAACTAAATCTAAAGTAATATATCATTTTTGATATTGAATACATGCTCTAATCGGTTGGTAAACCAAATAATAACAAATTAAACTAGGACCAAATAAACCAAGAGAAGTTAAAATCCACTTCAAAAAATGATTTCTACACTAAAAATCAATGATTATCGTCATACGTTACTAATCCGGAATGAAAAACTCATCAAAAACAGTACATCCAGATCTTAGCAATGAAAATATTTATATAGATATTAACACCTTAAAAATAATTAGCAAAATATAAATTATCATCTGGGGGCAAATAAAGATGAAATTAAAAAAACCAATCCTATCTATAATTTTTGTAATAATACTTTTATTATTAACATCAACAATCTCACTAGCAATACTACCAACGAACAACCTAGCAAACGCTGAAAAGACTACCTTTTCTGAACAAATATCAATTTCCAAACCAATACTATCCATTGAAGAAGAACAAACAACGATTACCGTTAACGAAGCAGATTCGTATTTAATATCACCTGATGCACCAAAAATTCCAGTGATCAAAAAAACATTCACATTCCCCCCAGGAACAGATATTGATCAGATAACTTGTACTCCCAGTTCAATAAAAACCCAATCACTTTCTCAACCAATAGAACAGTTACCCACATTCAAATCAATTAACGGACATAAACAAATAACTGCTGCAAAAAACAATCATCCATACACACATGAAACGTATCCTGAAACTTGGTTTACAACACAAACCGGTGCCGGAATCACCTCTGAAGGAAAACATAATGTTCACCTAACAATAACACTACACCCAATACAATATCATCCATTAGAAAACTCCATTACATACACAACAGATTTTGATATCAATTTTGAATACAAACTACCCAAATCATCAATATTATCAAATGAAAACGATGAATCTCACAAACTGGTAATTATTACCGCAGATAAATATGAACAAACATTAAATCCCCTTGTGAATCATAAACAACAGTACGATCTGAATCCACTCGTAAAAACCACTTCAGACATTTATAATCAGTTACAAGGACGAGACAAGCCTGAGAAAATCAAATATTTCGTGAAACATGCAATTGAAACGTATAATACGGAATACGTGCTTCTTATCGGAGATATTACCCAACTACCAATTCGGCAAACTGATGCGTATCCCTGGGATCCATATCACGGTTCCGGGATTCTCACCGATCTTTACTATTCCGATGTCTATGATGCATCATATGAGTTTGCATCTTGGGATACAAATAACAATGATGTTTTTGGTGAAGTTGTCTATGATGATCGTGGCAATATCATAGAAGTGCCTGATGAAGTAGACTTATATCCCGATGTTCACATTGGACGAATTCCCTGTAGCACAATTGATGAATTAAACATCATGATTGAAAAGATCATTACTTATGAACAAATCACAGCTTATCAAACATGGTTTAAACAAATTCTTCTTGCTGGTGGAGATACCTTCCCATTGTGTTACGGATCATTTAACGTGTTCGAAGGAGAAATAACCAATGTAAAGGTTGGTCAGCAGATACCTGACTTCAAACAAATTAGATTATGGTCATCTGAAGGCACTCTTAATGCAAAAAACTTTAACCAAGCTATTTCAGAAGGTGTTGGATTTGTTAGT
>CAZYLG010000193.1:0-3384 GCA_964648565.1 uncultured Thermoplasmatales archaeon | reverse complement strand
AATCACCAAACAAATTACAGAAACTTATAACTGAAAACGATATTTATCACAGTAACGATTTGAAAGAGAGGCCCCTTTGCTTCTTCTTTTTGGCATTCATCACACCTCTCTTTCCCTCCCTCAAAGTTTTAAGTTACTTTTTTCACTTCGATTTTTGGTTTACTGATATTTATTGTTATCCCATTTTTTTGAAAACGTCTTCCATCAAGTTCAATCGGTGTGATTTTAGAAAGAGGCTTTTTATTAAAAAACCAATGTTCCAATTTATCAAAATTTGCCTGTTTAAAAACGGGTTCTTGATAAATAAATATAAAAAATCCAAATCCTCTGAATTCCTTATATATCAATCTACCTTCAGTACCAGAAGACAATCCAGAATTAATTGGGAATAATATGTTTTTAACAACTCTGTCAATTTCTAGTGGAGAAATAACATATAGTTCACAAGCAAAAATACCCTTTTTTATGAACTTTAAATCAATGTTCATGTCCACTTTTCCTTTCTTGGATTTTAGGGGATAACTACTAGGATTTGTTGGAAAAATTGTACAAATTTTTCTGGGATGATTCAATTCTGGTAATGGCCCTATGTTAAATTTTATGAATTTTTTATCACTATTTTGTGATTTCACGTGAACCTGGCCATGATAATGAATAGAAATTTTTGGGTAATTGTATTCTTCCTCAACTGATTTATATTTTAATTTTTTTTCCTTTTTATTTAGAACGCCTAGTTTTTTTATTTTTGGCTGTTCAAGTGTTGGAAAGATATAGATGCTTTTATCATCTTCTTTCATCTTTTGAACTAATTTCAAAAATTTATGATGTTCACCATTCTTAAGTTTAAAATACAGTCGTATTTCATTTTCTGTCATAATTACTGAGATACATGAGAATCTAATCAAATAATCTTTGCCCAATGATACCAATCCTAAGTCTATGATTTATTCATTGATTCTGTTATATTGCAGAAATCGACGTGTGGTTAATGTTTAAATAGAGCATATGTTTAACTAAATTAATATGTATAGAAAATTAGCGATTATACCCCTGTTATTATTGCTTTCAGTTTCCATGGCGAATGCCGAATCTTGGCATACGATTAGTTCCAACATAGGCGATGGCACATTAGGAGCAAATGCTGAATTAAACCCTGATATTGTCGACCAGACAAAGGAAAAGAGAAACCCAATACATGAGATATATGAGATTTTTCTGAATTATACAGCTGTTTTAATGGAAATACCAATTATCATTATTTTTTTGTTTGTGGTATTGAGTTTTGGAAAAACAAAAATGAAACTATCTCAATCTAAGCCTGATTCAACTAGTTCAGTAGGCTCATTTGCACCTTCTTTAAACATTAGGTATAAACGGTAGGAAGCATTGAGATTAAAATTCTATTATAATCTATTATCACTCAAGTTAATAAAGTACGTCCCTTGTTTCGTTTCAATTAATAATTTTCCTTTTCTCAAATAAAGATAATAATATATAACAAAATTTTAATTTGGTATTTAATTACTATTCATATTGGGCAGATTTATGGTAAAAATTAAACCACTCATTTTCAAAAACAGAAAAATGAAGTTAAAGAAGGCGATATCTTCTCCAGATTTATTATCTAAAACTGTTTTAGTTAATGACCCCTGGAATTACGTTGCATTATGGCTAAAGAATCATCATCGAGATAATGAAAAAGCAAGATTCTTTTGGGAACAAGCTGGGAATTATTACCAATCAGCGATATCTATTCCAAAAACATCCTCACCCCTATTGGCATATTATTGTATGCTGAATGCAACAAAAGCACTACTGGAAGTCAAGAAAATTACATATAATAGTAACTCACATGGAGTATGCGGAAAAGCACCCAAGAATAATTCTGTACTGAAAAATGAGAAAGTAATCTTTAAAGGAAATGGTGTTCTTAGCGCTCTATGCCGTGCAATAGATGAAAATTGTAAAAAAGATACAATTAACTTAAAACACTTATTGAGAAATCTTCCATATATACATAGAGCATATAATTTAACCTTTAAATCGGATAGTGAATTATTCATTCCAATAGAGAAACCACGTTTCGTTGTGATAAAAAGAAGAAATAAAGTTTATTTTACTGCGGAGATAACTTCAAATTTCGCTAGTAATCATACAATCAACAAACTTCCAGATTGTTATGAGCGTGATTTAAATTTTAATAATACTTTTTCTATTAGGGACAAAAAGAGGATTAATTGGAAATATAAAAAATCAGAAGAAGATTCGAATGTACTAAGATTGTTAAACTATCTCAAACGGGTTAGGAAAAATACACATTATATATTTGGAAATGAATATCTATGGTATATAAAGAGAAATAACCAAATTCCAGGAGTTATAAATCGTTCTTCAATCAGTTTAACATTTGCTGGGATGCATAGGTTAAGTGAATTATCTCGTTATAATCCTCTTGCTTTAAAAAAACACTTTGATTCTAAACACAATTTTTTATTAAATGAATTTATCGACTTAGCACCTCGACAGTTTATAGATGAGATTGCGACAGAAATGACCGGTAAAGAATTTATGATACCTGGTACACGTTCAAAAACGAGTTAATAAAAAGTGTTTCCCTTACGAATAATTCTAATCGAAATAAGAAAGGTGTTATTATTGCCAGAATATGAAATATTAAAACAATTATTGACTGAAGGAGGCAGTATATTTCCAGCAAAAGTCGATGTCATATGTGGACGGACTTTAGCAAAAACAAAAACATGGTGGAAAGCAATCTTGTTAGTAAAATTAAGGAACAATAAATATCAATTGAGGTTGTACGGTTGGCAATGGAATTCAAAGAAAAAAGAGTATTCACAAAGACAGAAATTTAATTTATCGGCATCAAAGTATTTGGTTGATATTGTTTTTTTTCTACAAGCATTCATACAAGATGCTTCAATCGAAGGAACAAAAAAGACCATTGATAATAAATTGCTTGATAAAATCTATTCACTTGAGAATAAATTGAATAAACAAAGAATGTTAGCACAGAAAAATAGAATACCAGAAATGGAGAAACAGATAAAAAAGTTTCAGAGAATCCTTCGGAAAACAAATAGAACTGAGAAAGAGATACAGGAATTTCTTTATAATAATTTCTGGATGTTTGGTGCATTTTACAAATCAGTTAGAAAGGAACAGAAAGCAGGAATGAAAAAGAGAAATGATTTTTTGATAAAAAAAGAGGGAGAATTTTACGATATTGTGGAATTGAAAAAACCTGAACATAAACTTTTCACATCAGCAAAAAACCCATCAATTCATTCAGATTTGAAAAATGCTATTTCTCAGATGGCAAGTTATTTAGATTATTATCATAAACACTATCTTTCATTTAGAGAA
>CAZYLG010000192.1:0-3388 GCA_964648565.1 uncultured Thermoplasmatales archaeon | reverse complement strand
TTCCAAATAGCATCCCACATAACACACCCTCGTTTGTCCGTATACCGATCTGGATACCGGATAATTTCAACATCTGTATCAATCTCAAAATCAATCACATATTTAGCAGCTCGTTTCATGTAATGCTGTGCTTTTTTGACATCTTTATCGATATTTTCTACTGTTGATTCAATGAGAATAGCATCATGGACCGGTGCAATAACTCGTATATCATGGTCCACACACATACTAATAGCAAGTCGTAAGATATCAGCGCCATGACTTTGCATAGGCCAATTCATCAATGTTCGATATTTGGCATGTAAAGTTTGAAAATACCAATTAAAACGAGTTTTTACCAAGCCAGATAATAAACCAATATCAATAAAATTTGTATTCCATTCCCAGTATTTTTTATAACGTCTTTTATGTCTATGAATTAAAAATTTAGCTTCAGGAATGGAAATATTTACATCTCTTGCAAAAGAATAAACGCTCATTCCATAATTTAAAGCTAGCATACATCTTTTGTAAATAGCTCGGATATCCGGGTGTGTTTCTTTTGTTCCATCTTCTGGTATTGCACCAGCAGCTTTTGCAAACGCTAAATATGGATCACCACTATTGTAATCCTGTATTAAATTTGGATCCTTACTAAGAGCTGCAGCAATTGCTATTTCCTGTTGTTCATAATCAATATATGCTAATGCTTTGCCTGGTTCAGGTTTAATTAAAAAACGCATCCAGGTAGCAGGGCCAAATATAAATTTACTTGTGCTAGGATAATTTCTACTGGTTTTACTTCTGAATGGGCTAAGTAGACAACGATTTCTTCCATCATTACCAATTTGTAGGTTTTTGAGTTTCAATTGGCTGAGGGAGTGTCGGAGTTCTTGCAAGGGTTTTAATTCCGGGTGTGTTTTTGCCTGTGCTTTGAAATAATTAGCACCGGTTTTTGGAATTCCTGTCTCTGTGAATTCCCAAGGGATACCATTTTTTTCAAGATACCGTTTAAATTTGTCAATTTTAAATGTAGTACCCTCGAAAATATCATATTGTTGGTCTACTTCCCATATCAATTCATCTTTAATAACATCCCAGCAAAGTTTTAAATCATCTAATTTTTCCGAGTCAATAGGAATGCCGTAATACTCCATTGAAGCAACAGCACTCATGTAACGACCTCTTAATAATGCAAAAGGAAGATCAATATCAGTTTTCATTTTTTCAAAAAGAAGACTTGTTAAATCAACATCAGAAGCACAATATTTGAGAATATTCCGCTTCATTTCTTCAGTGTATATTGTATGATTCAAAATAGTATTACGTGTTTCTTCTTTATATGCAGCATCACCGTCTTCGATTCCATAATAGGCACAAGCACCTAATAATCCATTTCCACAGGGTAAATGTTGACCATTTGTTAAACATCTGAATTCAGTAAACAAATCGAGAATATACAGTGGTTTTTGAAAATTAAGACTGAGATGACATCCAATTTCAGCACTAGCATAATAACAAATGAGTAACGTATTTTTATCAGCAGGGTAAACAGGTTTTGTTTCATCTTTTTGAATCCAGTGTTTTGTTATTGTGTCTGTGTTTAAGTCTTTTGCAACGTAACAAATAGGTATTTGTGGATTGCCATCACCGGCTCTAAACTCATAATCCACAACTATAAAATTTGTGAAGTCATCCCAGGTTTTCATATACTATTCGATCCCTCTGAGTTTCTTCACTATTGGATGGTCTAGATCGTTAATGATTGCATCGTCAAAAGCTATGCTAAAAATTTTTTCTAAAGACATATCCGGGAATTCAGGTTCTGCAAGATTCCCTTCTGCTTCAAAGATATCATATCCTTGAATGTTGAAATTTGCTTGCATCCGAATCCATTTTTCCATGGCTTTTTGAACACATTTTGATTGTGATCTATGCCACTCGTTCCATTTTCCTTCTTCATTTGGTTGAGGCACAGGAAAAATAAATGGATCGTTACTTTTATTGACACATAAATACAGAATATATTGTTTTACTTGTTCAACAAGATCGCCGGTTATTTCAGGCTTAACAAGATATAATTTCCCGTCTTCTTCATCTTTTAATAAGTATACTGAGTAATGATATGCTGTTTTTGGATGAGTGCGGAAAAAGGTTTGACTGTTTGGTTTCCTGACAGGTATTTTATTAATTTTTTTCTTAATTTGAATGTCGGTTGCTAAAGGGCCACTGGCAACGTATTTAGATAAATCCAAACCAGGTAAATCTTCTTTCGGTTGCTCTTTGTTATCATCTGCGTTTTTTATTTTTTTATTATTTTTTGTTTCTGGCATATTTTTTCACCTCCTTCAAAAATGAAGATCGTCCCATAACTGGCGTACACCCAAAAACAAAAACTTCTTCTGAAAAATCACCAACTTCAAGTTTTACTCTCCCACTAGTGGGATCTTCAGCGTAACCTTCAACTTCTTTTTTTTTCATGTTAGGTCTCCTTGGAATATCGTAATGACTTTCGATGCAATTATAAGTGTTTAATGTGTACATATAGACGATGAACATAACGAGAGATTGTAAAAAAGGAATATTGACTTTTGAAGAAATAATGGAAAGACCTTGGTATCGAGGGATTCTCGATGTAGTTGAGATATTCGATCAAGGAGATGGTATTCGCCCTATTTTTTTTCGTTATTTTCTCATGGAAAACCCAAGAATTGATAAATTCTTTTATGGAACAATTTATACTTTTTTAAAAAAATTTGAAAGTGAACATAAGGATGATTTGAATTACAAACTTTTTTTATCGAATGATCCAAGAGGATGCATAAAATCAAAATCAAGTTTGTCAAATTTTCTGAATAAACTTGTTAATGATTATGAGTTACTCATAAAAGAAGAGGATAAACAATATCAAATCAATAGATATAAACTATCCTCATATGGTAAAAAAATGAAAATCCGCCATGGTTTCAATAGAATTCTTTATCGATTTGATAATTCGGAACTTGAAGAGATTTATACTTACGCAAATAAAAAATATTCCGATAAGCTAAATATAGAATTTAAGAAAATGGGTCTGTTAAGTGAAAGTTGATAATTTTTAAAGTATCTAATTTGTATATTTGCCTGCTACATCCATTATGCATTTGTAGAAACTTTTAGTTGGGCTTCATCTCTTAGACATTCATAAAAACTGTTTGTTGTTAGTCCTCTATTTTTCTTTAAACATACTGTAGTTATTTTTCCTAATTCCTGAAGTTTTTGCTGTTGTCTGCTTGTTTTATTCCATTCTTTACCTAGAAACATTTCAAATTTTTTATCCATATTTTTAATTTTCATCATTTTTCCTCCAAGATTTTTTACAGAGTTTTAAGCCATGGGAAAAATGTGAAGGAGACCGGACACCCATAGC
>CAZYLG010000191.1:0-3390 GCA_964648565.1 uncultured Thermoplasmatales archaeon | reverse complement strand
AAATCAAGCAAAATTAAACAATAAATTCTTCGCAGATTCCTTGCCCATGATTGCAAGTGAAAACGTGTTATCTCCTATGTGTAAAGAATTATTAATCTCAGACTTTCATGGAAGATACGCAGAAGGAACACCAGGTAACCGTTATTATGAAGGCTGTGAATTTTTTGATAATGTTGAACTAAAAGGAATAGATCTTGCCAAGAAACTATTTGATTGTTCCTATGCAGATATCCGACCTACTGCGGGAACAACAGCGAATATGGCAATCTTAAAAGCATTAATTAAACCCGGTGAAACAGCAACGGTGTTAGATTTAGCAAATGGAGCTCACATATCTTTTGGTAAATGGGGTGCAGCAGCAGTTCGAGGGATAAATTTGGTTTCATATCCCTTTAATGATGAGGAAATGAACATCGATGTGGATGGTGCAGTAAAACTCATAAAAAAAGTGAAACCAACATTAGCATTAAATGGCCGATCAGTGTTTTTATTTCCCAGTCCAATCAGAGAAATCGCTGAAGCAGCTCATGATGTTGGGGCTTATTTGGTGTATGATGCGGCTCATGTTCTTGGATTGATTGCAGGTAAACAATTCCAGGATCCATTGCGGGAAGGAGCTGATGTAATGAGTGGAAGTACCCATAAAACGTTTCCTGGACCACAAGGAGGAATGATTGTTTCCGATCATAAAGGTGAAACAAAAGAAGATCAATCATTTTTAAACCGATTAAATTTTGGTGTCTTCCCTGGAGTCACTTCTTCGTATCATTTACATCATGTTGCTGCAAAAGCAGTAGCATTAGCTGAACATCTAGAATTTGGTGAAGCATACGCAAAACAAATCATATCTAATGCACAACATCTTGGTCAAGCACTTCATGATCAAGGATTCGATGTGTTCGGAGAAAAACTAGGATTCACAAAATCCCATCAAATACTCCTATCTGTTGGTAAAGGAAATGGAAGAGAAGCAGCTAAAACACTTGAACAAGCAGGAATAGTAACCAATATGAATACAATACCGGGAGATACTGATCCTTTGAATCCTTCAGGATTACGATTAGGTACTCCTGAGCTAACGCGAATTGGAATGGGAAAAGAAGAAATGAAGGATATTGCTTCGTTTTACGATAGGGTACTTCATAAAAAAGAAGATCCAAAGAAAGTAAGTGAGGATGTCAAAATGTTCCGTGCTGATTTCCAAGAGATACATTACTGTTTCAAAAAAGGATTTAGAGGATATGATTATCATCCGTTGGTTTAAAACAAAGAGCCTATGATTATTGCATTAACTGGTACTCCCGGTACAGGAAAAACAACTATTGCATCTATTCTAAGAAAATATGGTGTTTTAGTTATATCGTTAAAAACATTGGCTGAACAACACAATTTCATTGAATCATATGATGAAATGCGAGAAAGTAACATTTTAGATTTGGATGCCATCGACAGATACTTGGAAAAAACAATTAAAAAAGATCAAATTGTCGTTGTTGAAAGCCATCTTGCTCATTTGCTTAGACGAGTTGACACAGTTATTGTTCTTAGATGCCATCCGAAAACATTGCGGAAACGCTTAAAACAACGGAATTGGCCTTGGAAAAAGGTTTGTGAAAACCTAGAATCAGAAATATTAGATGTTATTCTATGCGAATCCATAGATGAACATGGGAAGCAATTGGTTAAAGAAGTAGCCACCTCAACGGTATCAGCAGAAAATATCGTAGAAGATATTTTTAAGATTACCAACGGCTCTAAAACATGTTCAGTCTTATTAGAACCTGGATCGTTTGATTGGTCAGAATATCTTTTCGATTCATCTGTGATGGAAGAAGTGAAATAATGGTGTTGGATAAAAAAAGAGGTGCAGTTGATCCGATTCTTTCAAGTTTTGCTCGCATGTTTTCCTCGTTTTCCCCAGATTTTTTTACTTGGTTAGCCTTACTTTGTGCCATACTTGCTGCCATCTTCTTTTATCGATCAACCCCGGAATCGGAATTAGAGGTTCCTTTACTTCTTTTTGCATCTTTATTTGTTTTTTTGAATGGCTTATTTGATGCAGTAGATGGAAAGATAGCGAAACTACGTCATCTTTCATCAAAAAAGGGAGATTTCTTAGATCATGCACTTGATCGATTTTCTGACGTGTTTATCGTTGGTGGTCTTGCCTTAAGTCCTTGGTGCCACCTAGAAATCGGGTTTTTCGCTATGATTGGAATGCTTCTTACTAGTTACATGGGAACACAAGCCCAAGCAGTAGGACAAAAAAGACTATATGCAGGATTATTAGGCCGGGCAGATCGGTTAGCTCTTCTAATTTTTGCTCCAATCATACAATATCTTCTCATTTATTTTTACAGTCCAACCATTTATGGTTTTTCACTTCTTGACTGGGTATTAATCTATCTAGCAGTCGTTGGAAATTTTACTGCGGTACAACGATTTATTTCCACTCTTTTATCATTCAAAGAATAAAAAATAGAAAGTATTTTTTTTACTTATTTTATATTCCAATATCAATCTGATATTAAGCGTACTAAGACTTTTAAATAGGAACAAATATGTCGAATGTATGTCTGAGAAACAATCTTCTTCCAAAGAAGAATCCAAAAAAAAGGAAAATGTGTATTCATTTGACGATGCAATGAAAGTTGCCGATGACATTTTTTCGCTTCAAAAAGAGGAGGAGTATCATCCAGGTGCTTTTGTTCATGGTCTAATTTTTGCATTAGAAGCAACGCAACAATCCTATCAAATACCACCTCAACAATTAGCACAGGTCAAACGCGGAGTACGCAAATACATTCAACAAATGAACACTGCATTGAAACAACAAAAAGAACAATGAAGATCTAATCTACTAATTCAAAAAATTAAAAGTTCATTCAACACCGTGTTTAATTATAACGTAAAAAGTGACTCTTCCTTTTTCTTTCCTTTTATAAACACGTAATCAAATAACCAATTATTATATCGTTGCACGTATTCATCTTGTGATATTTTTTTATCCTCATAAAAAGAAACCCAATCTTTCCACACTGGTTTTTGTTCCTTCATAAGTAATTTTACATCATTTTCATATCGCTTAAATAAAACAACACTTTGTTGTACTTCTTTAAAAGCTTCAGTGACCCCTTTGCCAAATCCTTTGTGGAATTCCTCTTTAGACACTGATTTCGTAGATTTCTTATTTTCCAGATGTTGTTCTTTCACGGATAGTGGCTCTAATTTTTCCATAGCTATTGTCAACTCATTCATGATTTACTGGTTTTTTTTACTCTAAAAGTCTTTTTTTTCAGATTATTAAAAAATAATTTGTTATGTACTTAAGTGAAGGTAAATGTGGTCTCATTTATAAAATTTTGGATAAAATAATCCTAAAATCTTGAT
>CAZYLG010000190.1:0-3419 GCA_964648565.1 uncultured Thermoplasmatales archaeon | reverse complement strand
TTTTCACAAATTTTAATGAAATGAATCAATGGAACGCTTTTATACCATTTTGATAAATTTCTCTTTAAATTTCCATTAATATCGCATACATCTATTACTCTATCACGTCCAATCCGTTTCACTATTTTTTTAAAAAAAAGTCTAGCATTTCTAATTTTAATATCTTTTAAAATGTCCGTAGGAAGATTCACTAAGCTTTTAGCCAAATTTAGTTTATGAAGTGATGATTCATAAGGAATATGGGTGGCAAGTGGTAATTTATCACCTTTCTCCACATCTATTGCTTTTTTGATTCTTATTTTTTCATTGGAAAGTATAGCTATATTGTGATCGGGTGTAACCTTAATCTCCCTATTTGTTGATGTTTTAATCCTTACCCATGTATCTGTTTTTCCTTTTATGAAACAAGTTACTCTTTTTTTAACAAGTTTCCCTGATGGTCGATCAAGTGCATATGCATACAATTTCTCTGAAGGATCAACATCGCATTTTACCGTGCCAAATGAATCAATCTTTTTAATCTCTCGTTTTTCCATATTCTCATCGACAATAGGGCCGATTTCATCAGTAATAAATCTTTTATTTTTTTCATCATAAAGATACACTTTTTGAGATCTAATATAACAATTCCTTCTTTTTGCTGCATGATAAAAGGGATGAGAAAAACACACTTTTGCATCAGTAAATCCAATAATTCGTGCAAGTGATCCACCAGAAGTATGAGGTGCAAGTCCAATGACTAAATGGCCAGTGAGATCCTCGATTTTTCTAATATTATAAAACTTATCCATATGGTAATATCTAACCAGGAGATCATCGATGAAGTTGGCTACTTTCATGAAGTATTCAGCACATGATGTTGCAATCACAACATCTTGTACTTTGAGTTCGCAGATTTGATCGTAATCCTTGAGTGGTTTTCCTTCAATGTCATGGGTGTATCCAAGTTTTTTGAGTTTTTCAATTGATACATGGAGTTCTTTTGGTTTGAAATGTGTGAGTGGTGCATCGGTCATATCGAATCGGATTGTGCCGTCTTTGAACACGCTGACTTCGTGTTTTGCTCGAAGGATTCCTTTTTCAACTGGTTCAGGGGTTTTATGTTTTGAAATGGTTCCTTGTACTCCTTTAATGGTTTCTGGGAGTCTGCGTATCTTAAGATGTCTTTTTGCATGGGCGAGTTCATCTTTGATGTTGATGCTATGGATTTCAATGCGGTCTTCAACTGGTTCGGTGTGTCCTCCGCAGTCACACATGATTTTATAGGTGTTTTTTTCACATTTGGTACAGATTCTTTTTCCTGCTTTTACTTCTATAATTCCTTTTTCAGCAGCTTTACTGAATAATCGTTGGTTTGTTCCATAGTTTCCTAGAGGGAAGAGAACATGTGGTGGTGGTCTCATTTTTCGTTCTGCTGCTTTTTCTGGTCTGCCCATGCGTGTGCCAATTCGGAATGGTGCTCTTGGTCGAATGCTGATTTCTGATAATTGTGATATGTATTCAATAGTGGATTGTTGGTTATTTTGCGTTTTTTGTTGGATGAGTTGGTATCGGTCTGTTGTATTAATTTTATTATTTTTTATTGTTAATCCTAAGCAATGAATGAGTGCTTGTGCATATCTAGAAGTAATGATGTTGTTTTCTTGTTTGGTGTGAAATATTCCTAGTGTTGTAATGATTTCTTTGATTGTTTTATCCAGTGGCATGCTTAGTTGGTTTGAATCGTTGATGTTGCCGTGTTCTTTGATGTACTTCGCTAGTTTTTGAACATCTTCAATAGTAATGTCATGCCAGAAAAGGTTATGATCTGGATGAAGTGGAATGTTATATTTTTTTGATAGAATGAGTGCTTCATCAAAATTGGGATGAGTAAGATTTATGGGTTGTTGTAGTTCTTTTTCAATGTGTTTTTGTGTTTGCTCATCTGCTTTTTTGATTTGATCGAGCGTATTTTTTTCTGGTAACAAGTTAAGCGTTTTTTGTAAGTCTTGAATCCACCATTCATAGGTGTATGATGCATCTGGAAGATTTGCATTGTTTTCTA
This sequence comes from uncultured Thermoplasmatales archaeon, assembly GCA_964648565.1. Taxonomy (GTDB): domain Archaea; phylum Thermoplasmatota; class E2; order DHVEG-1; family DHVEG-1; genus EX4572-165. The sequence continues at coordinate 1,375 of CAZYLG010000190.1, read as the reverse complement.
AAAATTCACCGAATGGAATGAGGATCTCTCCAAAGTCTACGATTTGTTTGACACTTGTTAAATCAGCATCCTCAGGGTTTTGTATCTGAATGAGGTCTCCATTGTGTTTTAACACGATTGGTCCTTCAAGTTCATCACAAGGAGTTCCAATGGTTGCTTTACCAGGCCGTTCCATTTTCATTTGGGTGCCAATTGCGATGAATTCATCAGATATTACCATTGCAGCTGGACTAAGCGCAGTTGATGCAAGACCTGCGGTTCGTGCTCGGCCATATCGAAGGCGGAATCCTCCAGGTCTTGATGGATGACCAAAAACTGGTCTTCCTGCGATTACTTCTCCAATGTATTTAGTAGCGGGAAGAATGTCTGGAATGGTGTTTTTTTGGTCTTTTTTTATTTCTTCTTTTTTATTTCCCTTTTTTTTATTGACGAAATGATCAAGGAACTCCCAGCCTTCAAGATCGAGTTTAGTTACGTGTTTCATTAGTTTTGGTGCTTTTAGACAGAGTCCTTCAGCGATAACTAAGCATGCTCCTCCTCGAAGCCGGTTTGATTCTACACGTGGAAGATCACGGTATCCGGTGACTTCTTCTTTTTCTGTTCCTTCTCCATTGATGCAAATGGGGCATTGAGATACGATTTGATCGATTTCATCAACAGTTGGGGTGTATTGCAAGTGTTGTGCTCTTTTATAAAGGGGTATTTCTTCTTTGTATCGTTCAATTTCTCCTTTGGTTGGTTGATAATTATTAATTCCTAATTCTCTTCTTACAACATCAGCAATAAGCACACTCATTGCTTGTCCTGTGCCACCCGCACTTCGGATTGGCCCGGAGAAATATAAATCAACATAATTTGTTCCATCATTGTTTTCCCCGAGTTTTACATCTGCGATTCCTTCAAGTGGAGCAACAAGTACTCCTTCTGTAAGGATTGCAAGGCCGGTTCGAATGGCTTGATCAAGTGCTTTATCTATGGATGGAAAGGTGTAGTTTTTTCCATTTGAAATGTAGCGAGCGATTTCAAGTGATACGAGTTCTCGGTTTCCGATTTCTTTGGTGACTTCTCGGATTTTTGGTGCGATGTTTTCTGGTCCAACGAGTTCTTCTACTCGGGCGGCAAGATCTTTTGCTTGTGGAATCTCCACACTGTATGTTGGATCAAATCCTTTGTTTCGTGCGGTTTCAGCGATTTCGTAGCAGGAATCGATTTCTTGTTGTAAGTTTTTGAAATAAGCATTCATTTCTTTACTTACCGCAACGGTTTCAGCAGAATCATCAGTTGAAGTCATAATGTTTTATATTCTCCACCATTTTTTTATTAGATTTGTTTGTTGAAATCCATCATGGTTACTTTTCCATGTTGTAAATCTGCA
>CAZYLG010000189.1:0-3499 GCA_964648565.1 uncultured Thermoplasmatales archaeon | reverse complement strand
TAGAAAAAATATATACAAGAACTAATGAAGTATTGGGTCCAGGCCGTATGCCATTCCTTCGTACTCAACGGAAAACTGAATTCTCAAATGAGTTCACAAAATATTTTTGAGTTCACATTTTTGTCTTTAATGGACAAAAAAAATTAAGGGTTTTTGGAAGTCATCCATAAAACTTCCATTTTTATTTTATGAATACCCTAATTTGAAAATAGTAAAATCCAGAAGCTCGAATTATTTATTTAATTGCTTTTTCCATCATATCATCAATAATCTGTTTTTTTGTATCTGATAACTGATATGGATGAGCTAAAATTTCTTCAATTTTATTTTGCAAAGATTCTACATCAAACGGTTTTTCAATATACGCATCGCTGATAATCTTACCAAATCCCTTACTAAATGAATCCGTTCGAGCAGTAAGAAACACGATAGGAATATCTTTCCATTCATCATGCATTCTTAATTGTTTAAACACTTGCCATCCATTCATCTCTGGCATCATCACATCCAATAAAATTAAATCAGGTTTCTCATGATGCTTAAGCCATTCTAAGCACTGTTTACCACTTTCCGCACCATTTACTTCATAATCACCTATTTTTTCAAGACGTCGTTTCACTGCATATATCTGATCTGGATCATCATCCACATTTAGAATTCGTTTCATACTTCATTTCTCTCCTTAATGATATATTTAATTGGTTGATTAGTCTTTTTTCTTTAAATTAAACTTCAACGTGTTTTCCCGGTCAGGTAACGTAAAATAAAACGTACTTCCCTTTCCAATTCCAGGGCTTTCAGCCCAAATACGGCCATCATGTTTCTCAATAATCTTTTTACATATCGCCAATCCAAGACCTGATGATTCCTTGTCATGACGTGAATCATCCGCTTTATAAAATTCATCAAAAATATGACTAACTTGCTCCATAGTCATACCAATTCCCTGATCTTTAACAGAAACATAAACCACATCCTGCTCCTTATATGCATCAATTTGAACTAACGATTTTTTATCGCCACTATAATGCACCGCATTCGAAATAAGATTATTAAAAACCTCCTTAATCCGTAACGGATCACCCCATCCTATAAAATGTTCATCCATATTATTCACAATCGTAATCTTATCATTAAAAGAAAATTGATTATCCTCAATAACATTTGCAACTAATTCATACAAATCCAATTCTTCTACATCTATTCCATGTTCTAATCGTTCTAAGCGAGCAAGTTTCAACGTATCCATAATTAATTTTTTCATATACCGGGCATTCCGATAAATAACTTCTAAATCGTTGAGTAACACAGGATCGGAAACATCTTCAATGACCATAGGTAACAAATTCACGATTGGACCAATAGGATTTTTCAAATCATGACTTAATTGATTAATAAAACCCTCCTTTTCTTTCAACAAAGCAGTGACTTCATCGGTACGGTCTTTCACTTTCTGTTCCAAGGTTGTATTTAATTCCTGTAATTTTTTTTGTGTACACTGCAATTCACTTGTCCTTTTCTGAACTTTTCGTTCCAAGTCTTTAATGACCACATTCAATAATTTTTGAGCCTCACCCATTTCTTGTTCTGATTTTTTTCGTTCCAAAAAAGAGCCAATATGTTCAGCAGCAGTATACAATAACTGAATATTTTCTTCCCCCCAATCCCGTTTGAAATCCGTTTCATCAAAGCCAACAAACCCATAAAAACCTGAATACGTCATAATTGGAATAACAAGAATAGACTGTATCTGCTGTGGAGCTAAGACTTGTTGTTCACGTACTGGAAAATCCTTAACAAAACCTGAGACATACTTACCCGTTGATAACAAATCATACCATCGAGTGAACGAAGGATGATACGGCACCTTTTGCAATTCAGGATTATCGATCTCAGAATGAACGCCCTCAGCACACATTTCATATTTCTGCCTCATACACATTCCCAATTCAGGATGACTAAAATTTTCGAATATATACACTCGTTTCGCACCTGAAACCGAGCGTAAATACTCTAACACGGTATTCATTGCAGTATCAACATCAGTTTCATGTAGTAAAACACTGGATAGTTTCTTTAATGCATCTTCATAACCAATTCGAATACGTACATTTTCTTTATACTCAGTTAACTGCTGTTTCACCTGCCAAACAGTAGTAATATCAGTTAAAATTACACATACTTCATCCGAGGCGGAAGTAGTCTGTGAATCAACGGGAAATGCATTCACCTTAACCCAGACATAATCATATTTTTGAGGATTAAAAAAACCCAAAATAACATTCCTCACTGACTCACCTGTTTCAAATGCAATCTGAGAAGGAAACTGTTCCACAGGGAGAGAATCACCTTTTTCATCAAGTATCTTCCACGTTGATAAATCAGGTCTTTTTCCGCATAATTCTTCTCGACTTAAACCAAGTAATTTCAGAGCAGCTGAATTAACCTGTGAAATGTATCCATCCATGTTTTGATAAAAAACACCTTCTTCCAACCTATCAATTAATGAATACAACTGTTGTTGATTATCCCTGAAAGAGTGCATCATAACTTTTTCTCACCAACCATACCTGTTTTTTACATATCAATCAACTAACTTTTTATCATTACCCTATTTATGATATTACAATAGATCTTATGTTAACCTTGATGAATTAACCGGAAGCGTAAAATGAAAAGTGCTTCCCTTTCCAAGACCCTCGCTTTCCGCCCAAATCCGGCCACCATGCTTTTCAATTATTCGTTTGCAAATAGGAAGTCCAAGACCACTACTCTCAAAGTCATGACGGGAGGTATCTGCCTTATAGTACTCATCAAACAAGAACGGTAATTGCTTCTCAGAAATCCCAACCCCCTTATCACAAACAGACACAAGTACACAATCATCCTGTTCAACCGCATCAATACCAATCCACCGTTCATCCTTAGAATATTTTACGGTATTATTAAATAAATTCGTGAACACCTCCGCAATATGCAACGGGTCAATATGAACCAAACAATCTGAAGAAACATTATTCTCAACTACCACATCATACTCATCAAACAACGAAGTATTCACTGCAACTACTTCATCAACAATATCACTTAACGACACATCTTCAAAAGTAAACTTGGTTTTCGAAGAATTCAACTGTGCTAAATCAATGGTTTTCTTCACCAGATTCCGCATATACTTCGCATTTCTATCCAAAACATCAACCATTTCCTTATCCTTTTCATTAATAACATGATTTTTCAGAATTGGCAATAATTGCATGAACGGACCAAGTGGATTTTTCAAATCATGACCAAGCTGATTAATGAACTCATCTTTTTGTTCCAGTAATTGTTTAATTCTTTCAGTTCGTTGCACCACTTTTTTTTCTAAGGATTCATTTAACCCTTGCACTTCCAGATGCATCTGTTTAAGATTCTCCTCTGCCTGTTTACGCTCAACAAGATTCCCGATATGCTTTGCTGAAACCTGAATTCGTTTTTTAGCATGATCGATAATAAA
>CAZYLG010000188.1:0-3512 GCA_964648565.1 uncultured Thermoplasmatales archaeon | reverse complement strand
GTACCGTGAAACAAATGTGGTCTTGCTCATGTTCAAAATCCAATTGTTCAATTGAGCCATCCATATACTGTAAAAGAACGGATTCCACAGTAAAAGAGGGGCGAGTCATTTCAATTTCAATATATTTATAATAAAAATCATATCTAATAATATTTTCCTTATTACTATAATTATCTTAACGCATTAAGTTAAATATCCATCAATAAAAGAAAAAATGAATTATCTTTGTTAGGAAGCAGAATTTTTTTCAAATAACATTTAAGTACATCATTCTTTTTTTCAGTTGCAACAGGTGAAACAAATGACCGTGAAAATCTTAGTTACTGGTGGTACATTCGATAAAGAATACATGGAACTCACTGGTGAACTCATTTTTAAAAACACACATGTACATGAAATGCTTGATTTAGCTCGATGTAAAACAGATATAAAAATTCGAACCTTGATGATGATCGATAGTTTGGACATGACAGATTACCATCGAAACATTATTCTTGAAAAATGTAAGAATTCAAAAGAAAAACGGATTCTTATCACCCACGGCACAGACACCATGGCTAAAACAGCACATTTTTTAGGTGAAGAAATAAAAGATAGGACCATTGTTCTTACTGGAGCGCTTATTCCTTATGCGTTTGGAAGTTCTGATGGATTGTTTAATCTTGGAAGCGCTCTTGCCTTTGTTCAATCGTTACCTCCCGGAGTTTATATTGTAATGAATGGAAGATATTTTACCTATGATAATGTTAAAAAGAATAAAACAACTGGTGTCTTTGAAGAAATCAATAATGATGAGTATTAAAAAAACTATACAATTCATCCTAAATGCTTTTTTTAATTCAACTGAATACTTTCATTGACCCTTCTTGAATATTTAAATGTGTAAAAAACCATTTACTCAAGTAAGAGAATCCAACTTGAAAAGCCAGCACTCACCAGCATCCCATCTTTTCCCCAATTCCTCCTGCTGGCTTTTCCATCCCTTCTCACAAAAAATATATCTCAGATCACACCGATTTCTTTCAATTGAAAAAAACAATCAGCACAAGTTTTTGCATCAGCAAGCGCATCATGAGAACCTTGAGCACGTTCATCAAATAACAATCGGTACAAATCAGAAAGTTTTGGATACTGGCAATGATTTGTTCCTCGCATAATGCGAACAAACTCCAAAACCTTAGGAGATTTCATAGTACAAAAACGAGGATAATTCGAGAATAGAGTGTTAATTCGTTTACGATGAAACTCAGCAAGTAATACATGATAATCATAATCGATGTTATGACCAATCAAATAATGAGAATATCGTAACGCTTGACTAAACCGTTGTAACGCCTCATCTAATGAAATTCCTTGTTCATATGCTTGCTTAGTTGAGATGCCATGTATACGAGTTACTCTATCTGGGATGTAATATCCTTCAGGGCGAACAATAGCAGTATCCTGCATAATAACATCCCCATTTTCCTCAGAAAGAATCCACCCTAATTGCACCAAACGAGGCCACTGGGCTAAATGAGACGGATGAGACGGGGGAAGACCCGTTGTTTCTGTATCAACAAAAAGATACATCATACTATACTAAGAATCATCTCATATAAGAAAATTATTGCAAAAATATAAAAAAGAAGGTAGAAAAGGGAGGGGAAGGAAAGCAGGAAAAGGAAAATAATCTACCTTCTTTTTACAACGATAAAACCAATTGCAATTAAGCCAGCAATTCCACAACCGATAGCGACTGGAAGTTCAAGAGAGCCTTTCTGAGTGGATTCATCAGATTCTTTGCTCTCCGAATCTAATCCAATTGTTTCCTCAGAATCGGAAGTGTCAGTACCAACATCTAAGATATGTGGTTGATCATCAGGCAAATCTTCACCTACCACATTGTCATACTCTTTTTCACCAGATTTTGGTTCGGTGTCTGGAGCGGGTGCAATTAATGGTTCCTGGTCAACTTGGTCACCATTATCTACAGGTTCATCAATTGGGGTTTCATCAGTTGTTCTTGTTATTTCATCAGCAATAGCACCACTCATTCCCAAAAGCAAGCTAATGCCAATAAGAGATATGATTATCATGTTTTTTGTTTTCATTTTTTATCACAACCTTTTATGTTACCAGTGAATTGGTTAATCCTGCTTATATATCGTTAGAAAACGTTTGGGAGAAACCAAACAAAAAAACATCACTTATATGCGATTATCACTAATCATATACTTGTATGAAAAAGAAAAAAGTATTCGTTCCTGTTCAAACCTTTAGGAATCTAGTTTCAGAGGATGCCCTTCGTATATTACAGGTATTAGATAAACGTTATCTTTCCTGTTCACAACTTAGTAAAAAAACAGATATCCCAACTGGTCGTGTACAAAACCAATTACAGAAATTAGTTGATGGTAACCTTATTAAAAGCAAAAAAAAGAATGAAACCATTCAATATAAATTAAGTTTTAAAGGATCATCACTTCTTCATCCTGAAAATTCAAGAATCATGATTCTTTTCGCAGCAAGTATTATCACTTTAACTATCTCATTGGGAAGCATGATACAATGGGCAACTGAAACGGTTCCAACTCGAGAGGAACCAATGTTTTTCTTACAAGAAAATGATAAGGTACTTGATGAACCACTCTCACTTTTGACCACTGAAACAGCACAAAACGTTCATGACCCGCTTTATTCCTGGATTGCGATCTTTGGCATTATGCTTTTTGTTCTTCTCATCAGTTTTACGTATTGGAGATATCAGAAGAACAAAGCCCAAGCATTATAGAATACACTTGAATAAAAAGGTTAAAGCGCATTCTTTATAACAAATCATTTGATACAACTGAGGAAATGAACACTTCAAAAACAATTGCAAATATTCTTTCCTACATCCTCTCGCCAACGGTTTTTGCATTTTATGTCATCCTCATTTTCCTTTTATTTCCACCATTACATGATCCCAAAAACATACTTGTTAGTCTACTCTTAGCAATAATCTTTCTTTGCATTTTTCCAGTAGTACTGATCCTTTATTTTAAACAAAAAGGAAAAGTGGATATCTGGGTATCAAATCAAAATCAACGCTTACCTTTTTATCTGGTTGCAATCATTGGTTATATCATTGGTTCAATCATCTTTTATGTACGAGATGAAACAACCTTGTTTGTTCTCTCCGTTGCTTATGTTGGAGTTACAACTGCAATTACCATTAGTAATATCTTTTCAAAAATCAGTTCTCATAGCGCAGGCGTTGCCGGTCCACTTCTCGCAGTAACTCTTGTGTATGGCGTGCTAGCTTTGCCAACTTTCTTACTTTTACCTCTTGTTTTCTGGTCTCGACTAAAATTAAATGCTCATAGCCTCACGCAATTAACTTTGGGGGCAATCATTGGTATGGTTGTTACTTTTTTTGTATATATATTACTTTATCCAACTCTCGGTATTTCAATTATTTCTTAACTATCAAGTGAAAGGAGCGGTGACCCAATTAACAAAACCCATGAAACCAATTCGAATAGCATTGC
>CAZYLG010000187.1:0-3629 GCA_964648565.1 uncultured Thermoplasmatales archaeon | reverse complement strand
AGATGGTTAGAATTAGCCCTTTTGTTTTTATGCTTGAAAGATTGATGAAATTGAGACATTGGTTTTGTTAACTACAACTCTTCTTTTTAAAAAGGGTTATTTGTAATTATTTCGAAAAACATCAACAATTAAATACTATCTCTCTATTTTACAGGTTAACTTGATATATTTGTATTGTTGAGCACTCTATATTTAATAAAGATGAAGTGGATGGGATAATCTTATGGATAGAAGGATGCTATTGTTATGGAGTTTAGTTTTTATTGTGTCATTGATTGCGCTTGGTATCTCTTTGATTACATATATGCATACGAACGATGAAGGTAACGTAGGCATATTGTTAACTGAAATGAATAATTCAGCAGTTAGCGCAGATCTAGAGGGCATCCCCATTTATATGGGGACAAGTAATGGTTTTATTATTCATTTTGAAAATGATGTAACCTTTTATTTTTCTGGTGATACCTGCTTATTTGGAGATATGAAATGGGTTATCGGCGATTATTATCAACCAGATGTTGCGTTTTTAAGTGCAGGTAATGTTTTCACCATGGATTCAATTGATGCAACAAAGGCAACAGAATGGATAAACCCAGATTATGTTATTCCTTATCATTATCGTATTTTTCCGTTTTTAGAACAAGATATGACCAAATTTTCACAGCAGGTCAATGAAAGTAGGTCTCAAGGGAACACCTCCGCAATTCCTATTATACTAAAATCTGGAGTGACAAAAGAGATCTTAGGAGTTGATGTGACTTGGCTTGGGCATGGTTCATTTTTCATGGTCTCCCCCACAGGTGCAAAAATGATTATTGATCCGTGGTTTACACCAAATCCGGATACTCCTGCATCATTTAAGAATATGTCTTCTTTCAGTCAGATAGATCTATTATTAATTACCCATGGCCACATCGATCATTTTGATGAAGATAATCTCGTTGAACTAATCGATAGGTATGATCCTCCCATTCTCTGCCAGTGGGAGGTAATGATTTATCTTCAATCGAGATTTCCGGGTCAATATCTAATGATGAACAAGGGAGGAAGGATTACAAAAACAGTTCTTGAACAACAGGATCTCAGTGTTCATTACATGCCTGATAATTTGCAGATTACCATGGTACCAGCCCAGCATAGTTCTTCATATTGATTAAATTATTAATTTGAGATGTTGAAAGGTTATGAAAAGAAGCTTTCGGAATAAAGTGACATTTTCAATTATCATCATTGCATTAGTTGTAAGCTTGCTTTATACCACCTATAATACGTTGAAATCAAAAGAAGAATTTGAAAACATGATCATTCAAGAACATGTAGATATGGCTCGTTTATTGACCACGTCATTTGATGTTGCGAAAGCAAAGGTTGGCGTGGCCTATAATTCCCAGTTGATCGAAGAGATGGCTGAAGATAAATATGTGCTTTATATCCGGATGGTGAAACCAACTGGTGAAATATATCTTTCTTCTGTAAATAGTGAGATGGGTAAATTCATCAGTGACGAGAGTATTCAAACCAGCGAGATTCGTATCATCGAGGATTACTATAATGATGAGCGCATTAAAACGGTGGTATCTCCTTCGGAAAGCGGGTATACAATATGGCTAGGGTTTTCTCTTGCTGAAGCAGAGGAAGCATTTGTTTCTTCAATTATTTTTAGTGCATTGATGTTTCTACCAGTTATTGGTGGAGTTATCGTAGTGTCTAACGTTATTTCAAAGAGTATAACCTGTCCAATTCGACAGTTGATGAAGGGTGTTCATTCGGTTCAACAAGGAAATTTGAATCAGCATATTTACATCAATTCAAATGATGAATTTGGCAAACTTGGATTTGCATTCAATCAGATGATTGGTGATTTAAAAACCTATAAATCTGATATTGAAGCATACAATAAAAACTTGAAAGGAAAGGTAAAAGAGCGAACGAAAGAGTTAGAGAATACGTTATCTAAATTGAGGCAGTCACAAAAATTCATTAAAAAACAAAATAAAGAATTAAGGGAAAAGGGAGAGAAACTTAGTCAAGTCAATGAGGAACTCACTTCGATGAATGAGGAGTTACAAGAAACTCAAGAGCGTTTACATACCTTTAACAATGAGTTAGAACTGAAAGTTAAGGAGCGAACTGAAGAAGTTGAAAAACTTGTTCATCAAAAAGATGAGTTTATCCATCAGCTCGGTCATGATCTAAAAAGTCCGTTGACTCCCATTGTTCGTTTGTTACCAAAGGTGGTTAACAATCGAGATCATGAGAAAACAAATAAACGTTTAGAGATTATTGCAAGAAATGTAGAATATATTCAAAACATTACCCTTAATACACTTAAGCTTGCTCGATTGAACACAGAAAGTATCCAATTTGATTTTCATAAGATTTCAGTACTTCCAATCATTAATGAGATTATCGATGTAAACCAATATTATTTAGATGAAAAACATATTAGTGTGAAAAATGAGATTTTTGATGATGTAATCGTATATGCCGATGAACTTCAATTAAAAGAATTGCTCAGCAATCTTTTTACAAATGCAATGAAATTCTCAAATAAGACTGGACAAATTCATATAAAAAGTAAGATTGTCAATGATTTTTTACAAATCTCGATTCATGATCAGGGAGTCGGGATGACAAAGGAACATCTCAATAATATTTTCAATGAATTTTATAAAGCAGATCCTTCCAGACATGAATTGGATTCAAGTGGATTGGGGCTTTCCATCTGTTATCGTATTGTTAACCGGCATGGTGGGGATATTTGGGCCGAGAGTGAAGGTCTTGGAAAAGGAAGCAGCTTTTATTTTTCCTTGCCGTTAACTGAAGAAGCGCAGAAAAGAGGGATTAAAGAAAAGAGATTCTTAGATTTAGAAAAAGAGGTAATTTCCTTTAAAGGGAGTGGTGAATTAACATATGAAAAAGAAAATTTTGGTCGTTGATGATGAACCTGATGTTCGGTTTACCATCAAAGATGATTTGGAAGATGAATATGAAATTGTTGAAGCGGAAAATGGAGAAAAGTGCATTGAAAAACTGAAGAGTGGATTTATTCCAGACCTAGTTTTATTAGACATCATGATGCCTGGGATGAGCGGATGGAAAACGATTGAAAAAATTAGGGAAAATAGAAAGTGGCGGGAAATACCAGTTGTTTTTTTAAGTGCACGAACGGATGATATTGCAAAAACCGGTGGTGATTTTCTAGGAGAGGATTTTGTTGAAAAGCCGTATGATCTTGATGATTTGAAGCAAAGAATAGAAAAAGCGATGAATCATCCTAAGAAAGCCATGTTTGATGATGATTTGTGAGTAATATAATCTTTTGTATGGTTAAAACAAAATAATGAGAAAATCAACATAATGATTCAAATAAGCAGGTTATAAGTAATTCATTTCATCTATAGAAATTTTGATATGTGAATTTTTTTATCTTTTAATTTACAATAGATGTAGAATAGCAAGATTGTTGATTCTCTTTAAGCAGGACAATTAACCTTTTTAACGTTAAACAGATTAGTCCCTTGAATTACCAAAGATAAGAAGCAGTATGAGATTAGGCAATTGTAAAAAAAACATCTTATTAAGAGATATAGGTTTAGGATGATGGCTGAGAAAAAAAGAATTCATAA
>CAZYLG010000186.1:0-3651 GCA_964648565.1 uncultured Thermoplasmatales archaeon | reverse complement strand
TTTGAAATCAGTGCTCGAATCGTTGCTGGAACCAACCCATACATCAATGGATCACCATACTCGGATCTCATAGAACCTGGACTCTCTACTGGGAGACGTATCGCTCAAGAAATTAAATATGCAGCAAAAACAGATCAACTCAATGAAATACTATCATAAGTAAAATAAACGAAAAAAGTGAAAAAAAGTAGATAATTTTTTTTCATTCTTTCATTGATTTATCTAAGGTTACCATGATGGCCATCTGAGCCCACATACGATTTTCAGCTTCATCAAAAATCACAGATTGTGGACCATGAGCAACTTCTTTAGATACTTCATAATCATAATATGCGGGTAGACAATGTAAAAAGATAGCATCTTTATTTGCTTGATTCATCACTTCTGTTGTTACTGTGTATCCTTTAAAATCCGCAAGGCGCTTTTGTTTTTCACTTTCATCACCCATGGATATCCAGGTATCAGTGGCAATCACATCAGCGTTCTTACTTGCCCCGTTGAGATTATCAGTTATTTCAACGTTAACACCAAGTTTTTTCGCTTCATCAACATAGTAGTCATCGGGCCAATACTTTTTTGGAGATACAATCTTTATGTTCATTTTAGCAAGTGCACAACCAATTAGATAAGAATTAGCCATGTTATTTTTTCCATCGCCAAAATACACGAAATTAAGTCCTTTGAGATCATCTTTGTGTTCTTTAATGGTCATTAAATCAGTGACTACTTGACACGGATGTTCTTTATCATCAAGACCGCTGATCACTGGAATCGTTGCATTGGTTGCAAGTTCTTTCATTGCTTTATTGCTCATTGCTCGGTACATAATCAAGTCAACATAGCGAGAAAGCACTAGCGCAGTGTCTTCAATTGTTTCACCTCGGCCGAGTTGAATATCATTTTTTGAAAGAAATAATGCATGACCGCCAAGTTTTTCCATTCCAACTTCAAAAGAAACCCGGGTACGAGTACTTGATTTTTCAAAGATCATCCCTAAGGTTTTTCCTGATAAAAGAGATGTGTCCTTTCCGCTTTTTGATTTCTTTTTTAAATCAATTCCAAGATTGATAATATCAAGTAAATCCTCTTTTATATCTAACATTGAAATAAGATCTCGTTTCATCAAATCAACCGAATAATCACGTCTCCTTTAAATCTATCGTTTCAAGATGCTATCACCAAACCATTTTTTAAATAAGACCTGATACCGTTCAGTGGTAGGCATGGGTGTTAAATTAGGATCGTTATTTCCATCAGAACAGATTTCATTTAAGGATCTGCATAATCGAATTATTGTTATTGATGCATATAATGTTCTTCATCAATTTTTGGCAACAATTAGACAACGTGATGGAACCGCTTTAAAAAATGCTGATGGAAAAATCACGTCTCATCTTTCTGGATTATTTTATCGAACGGCTAATCTAGTTCAAAACAAAATAAAACCAGTTTATGTTTTTGATGGAAAACCTCATGAGTTAAAACAACAAACAATTGATGAACGAAATAGACGACGTTTGCAAGCTGAAAAGGATTGGAAAGAAGCACTTGAAAAAGGAGATACTGCAAAAGCTCGAGTTAAAGCTCAACAAACAAGTAGAGTCACAGATGAAATCGTAGCGCAAAGTAAAACATTACTTGATATCCTAGGAATCCCGTATGTACAGGCTCCAGAGGAAGGAGAATCTCAAGCAAGCTACATGGTTCGAAAAGGAGATGCATATGGCGTTGGATCACAAGATTTTGATTGTTTACTTATAGGTTCACCGATACTGATTCGGAATCTTACCAGTGCTTCGAAACGAAAACTTCCTGGAAAAAAAGCGTATGTGAAGGTTCATCCTGAACGAATTTATTTGAATCAAACACTGGATAAACTAGGTATTTCACAAAAACAACTGGTGGATATGGCAATTTTGATGGGAACGGATTTTAATGAAGGAATTAAAGGGATTGGTCCGAAAAAAAGTTTGAAATTGATTAAAAAAAATGGGAACATTGAAAACGTGATTTCAACGATTGGAAGTGATGAAGCACCCACGTTTGAAAAAATCAAAAAAATCAGATCTTTGTTTTTAAATCCAAAAACAACTGATGATTACGAATTATCTTGGTCTCAACCAGATGAACAAAAACTCGTTCATTTTCTTTCAGAGGACTATCAATTCAGTGAGAAAAGAATTGAATCAATGCTAAAAAAATTTGAACCGATCAAAGAACTGAAAAAACAACAAACCTTGTTTTAACCAGTTTTATTTTTCACATGATTTGGATGAGAAACGATACTAAGCCGGTCAAGGTCCGGAATTTTTTCTTTTGCCTCTCTTAAAATTTGTTCTTTTATTTCGTATAAGCGTGAAATGGTCATGTCACCGGGTACAATGATTTCAAGTTCACCTTGTAGTACTGGACCAGATCTTCGTAATCGTAAAAGATGTGCATCTTTGATTTCATCTATGTTTCTAGTGATCCGCTTTATTAAATCACCTTGGATGATACAATCAGTATCACAAGCATCAATAAGCATGTAACTAGATTCCTTAATGGCAACAATGCCGATGCTAACAATGATTCCTGCGATGATAAATCCAGCAATGGCATCAGCGATAATGAATCCAAAGGATGCTACGATTAATGCAACTACGGTTAATCCAGAAGCAACCCCGTCTTTTACCGTATTAAATGCATCAAGTTTAACTGATCCAAGATTACCACTTCTTCCTTTCAGGTGTTTATACCATCCAAGTCCTAACGCCACAACTGCAGCAAACAAAGCAAGTATAATGCCAATCAAAGGTAATTTAACAGGATGCGGGTCGATTAATTGATTATAAGATCGAAATACGATGTAACCAGCTAAAACCATCATTACAATCGCTGCAGCAATTGATGCAAGGTTTTCGATTTTGTAATAACCGAAATGAAACTTTTCATCGGCAGGCTTTTCATAAACTCGAAGGCCAGCCCAAACCGTAGCAGAAACAAAACCATCACCAATGCAATCAAATCCGTTAGCAGTAAGTGCAACACTTTTTGCCCATAACTCTCCAAACAAAACCTGAATAATGCCGAGCAAAATTAATACTAATGCAGTTATTCCTGCAAGATAATCAGGTCTGGAAAGTTTATCTTTCAGCATTACTAGCCGTTCACCATCCAACAAATAGGATTATATCTGTATTTGCTCTCCAGTTTTTAGTTCAAATGGTTCTTTGTTCTTAGTAAATACTCTAGCACCATATTTACCTTTGATTGTATACAACTCATTTTCACAATGAATCATAGCCCCTTCTCGAAGACCAATCACAGGGATATTGTTGAATACAAAGAATTCTTGAAGACGTTTCTCTCGGCTTTCACCCATATGTTTTGAAGAAGGATCTGGATCAATATAATGTGGATTGATATTGAATGGAACAAGTCCAAGTGCTTTAAATGAAGGAGGATACATAATTGGCATATCATTAGTGGTTTGAATGCTTTGACAGGCAACATTCGATCCAGCACTGGTTCCAATGTATTTCATTCCGTTTACTATAGATTTTTTCAATGGATCAAGTACATTGTTTTTATAAAGCATACTGAGGAGTACGAATGTGTTTCCTCCACCGATGAATACTGCATCATGGTCTTCAATCGCTTTTTCTTTAT
>CAZYLG010000185.1:0-3668 GCA_964648565.1 uncultured Thermoplasmatales archaeon | reverse complement strand
TTTAAAAATCTAATGTGACAATGTCAAGTTATGATAAATTTAAAAAATTCTGGGATGAAGCATATAAAAAATATGAGTGTATAAACACAAATGATCCAAAAGAGGCATATGATAATTATTTATGTGATAATATTCCAATTCGTTTTTCTAAAAAAGATGAATTTATTCCAAATTTTGAATTAAAATTTCCAAAATCCGATCTTGATATCTGGACTTTGTCTGAGAAGAAAAAAGTATTTATCAACAATTACAAAGTTTTCATTTCCTCATTAGAGTTACAAATTCCCTACAAGCTTTATTTAGGAAGTGAAAAAGATATTGAGGATGCAAGATTTCTTTATAAGTGTTTTAAAGACCACTTAGATAATGGATTATTGCAGACTTTTAACAAAAAACTTAATACAAATGAATTGTTTAGAAGGTATATACAATGAAAGTTCCAAATGTTGATCTTGAAGAATTAGAAAAACAGAAAAAAAGAAATTTTCAACAACGTCTTGAGTTTATTGATCAGTATGTGGAATGGTTAAAAAAAACTCCTAACAAGAAATGGAGTAAGCAACAAAAAAAAATAATTAACAAATAATTTTATTATTCTCTTCTCTCATGGGAAGATGATCCTGTTGATAATGGCAATAAAATGATTCTAAAGAGTAACAGATAACAAAAAAATATTGAGTCTGCTCCAAATTTAGGTAGGATCTAATAGCATCACTCCACATGTTTGAAATATTTTATTTTTAGCATGAAATAATCAAGATCCAAGAATGTATTTGCCTTTCTTCTGATGATATTGATTTTTGTTTTGAATCTTTCACTTCCTGCGTTGGTGATATGATGAATGAAATTGTTCTGCATCCCAAAATCATATCTTATTAAAGCTTTTAAGTACGGTGTTAACCTGTGTTATCCCTTTTGCGTTCACATTTTCTTTCCATCTTTCTATCCGCTGCATCGCAGCGGGATAACAGTCTCCATCAAAGATGTTGCGGATCTGTTCTTTCAACAGATATGCTTTGTACAGTTCTTCATTTTTTTCCATGATATCCTGTAGTTTCTCCTGTTGTTCGTCTGTAAGGTTTTTCCCTCGTTTCAAAATGATGAAGCGTTTCTGTTTCATCTGAATACGTTCTTCTTCAGCAGCTTTGGCAAATTCTTGCTTCCGTATGGTATCCACTGCTTCATTCACTTTTTTGATGATATGAAATTTATCAAACACGATATCGACGGTAGGACAATATTCCTTGATCGATGCAATATAGAGATCCCACATATCAAGAACAACAACGGTTATCAACCATTGTTTCTCTTTCCCAAGTACGGTGAAAAAATGGTCAAGTGTCTCCTTCTTTCTATCAATACCAATCCAGATCACCCGGTTCAGATCCAGATCTCTTACCACGGTTAGGTATTTATGTCCTTTTTCATAGGCTACCTCATCAATTCCAAGTCTTCTTAGAAAAAGAGCCTCTATTCCAACGAGTCTCTGTTTGATGTAGTATTTATCGATGTCTTTCACAGTTTTCCAATTTAAACCTGTAAGGATGCTGACATCTGAGATTGTCATCTTTTCTGTTAATCGAACCACGTATTCCTCATATCTTCTTGTGCAGTGAGCATACGGACGGGTGAATTCTATCTTTTCATATCCTCGGTATCCACACCGACATTGAAGTCGTGTTTCTTCGAAGGGAATGTAACATTTCTTTGGTCCTAAATCAAGGTCACGTACTGTTTGTGTATATGCCTCATTTCGAATCAGGTTTCATTTTCCACAGCTCCTGCAAAATTGCTGTTTTCATTGTTCTTCTCAGATGGATATCCACATGATTCTTTTGAATTTTGATCTTTGAGTATTTGAACCTGCTAAATGTATACATATCCTTGAACAACTTACTATATTCGTACCACGTTGTTTCCATTCCTTGTACCCTATTGAATGTATTCAACGACGGTACATTATTTTACCCAAAAACAGAGAAGAGCCTCAAAAAAGTACCAATGGGCGTTTCTGGATGAACAAGGGGAAAGAATTATAAAAGTAGTGGATACTGCAGAAGGTAAAGATATTTTAAACGTATTAGACGCATGGTCAAGTTATCTAAAGAAACATGTACAATTTCCTTTTAACGCTAAGATTTTATCCATCCATGATCAGGCACCATTATATGTTGATGACCTTGTAAGTGTAAAAAATATTACATTAGTAGATGATATCTATGGAATTATTGTTGAAGTACGATTTGGAAGGAAAAAAATTCATCTTCCACTCTGCGATCTAGAAATCACCGATCAAAAATCACAAAATACTACATTGTTAGATGACTACAGCACCTGGTTTGTCAATAGATAAAATGATAGCCTTTATTTAAAAAGATTGGATGATTAATTTAGTTAGAACTGAAAAAATAGATGATTGTCTCTGAGGAAAGTGAAGGTATATATCCATAAAAGATATTGAACAGTATTAGATCTTTATGATCAATAGATCATAAAAAGAAAGTGTCTTAAAAGAATGAATTCATGCTGTGCTCAATATCTCCGATTGCTTCTAGATTATTTGTTTGAACCAATTCAATACCAAGTTTATCAGTCATTGGTTGGAATAATCGAAGGAATTCTTCATCAGACGCCATTATTTTTTTAGGTAACATCTTGAATCTATCAAGAAAAGAAAGAAATTCATGAATAAAACTATCTCGGTACTGATCTTTTTCTCCCATTGCAAAGGAAAGAATCATTCTTGAACGATGATCAGCAAGCATCATCATTTTTGGATAAAAAGGTCGTTCACCTTTTGTATCCTGAACTGGTTGAGGATAATAGGAAACACCAACTTCCCAGATCGCATCTCTCTGTTTATACAATTGTTTCATCTCTTTCAGACACTGCTGTAATTCAGTGTTTTCTTCTAGATTAATAACCATAAATTTTTCTTTTACTGGTGTTGGTGTCAACCAAGAATCTTTCCAAACAAAATCGCCATCATTTTTCTTCTGAGGAACTCGCACTAGATAGGTAAAATCATCATCCTCAGGGTATACAAGGTCAGGATCTTCTTTCATTCGTTCTGCCATTTGAATCGTTTGATCAAGAGCTATAGTTAAAAACCGAGCATCATCTGAAGAGATATACCATGGATGAAAACCAGGAGTATAATCTCTAAATTGTGGCCATGCATTTCGTCCTCGGAAGGACAAGCCTAATTTCTTAATTAATGCATAATCCTTTTTATCAATATATTTTCGATCTTCAAAAGAGGCCATTAAACAATGCTGTACATGTAACGCATTTAATCCAGTTGCATGAACTTCATCATTTAGCACTTTTAATAACCCTTCTAACCCAACACTTCCTTTATACACACCTAATCCAAAATGTTCTCCGTTTCGCCCCATAACACAACAATACCCAATCTTACCAGTTTCAGGATTTTTCACACCAAAAACATCTGAATCCCACATGTATTTCCAGCATTCATGCTGCTTAAATCTTTTTGCTGCAGCAAACAAGTTCTTCCATTCAATTCTGGATGGTTCCTTCCCCATCATATCATCAACAAACCTAGATAATACGAAAGTTGCTTATGAATATTTTGTCTTTATGATTATTTGTATTTGTTTAGCTAATCTGTTATTCTCCTTTGATAAAATAGAAAAATCCTTCTG
>CAZYLG010000184.1:0-3676 GCA_964648565.1 uncultured Thermoplasmatales archaeon | reverse complement strand
CAATTCCATTGTAAACTATTCCAATCTGATTTTGATATATTTCATTATATTCAATTATACAATTGGATGAACGAGTAACTGCTATTCCAACATCGCTATTGAATATGACATTATTTTTAATAGTTATATTTTCACAATTATCAATTAAAATCCCATTGTTTAAATGTCCAAAACCAAAGTTTTTTTCACCAACATTAATGATATTTTTTTCAATAATGACATGTTTATTAATATTTTGTAATAATATAGCATGTCTTAGTTCAATCCTATGGCAGAAAAAGGTGTATCGGTTGAATTCCCAATTGGAAATAATATATGGGTCTTGTTCTGTTCCACTACCTTGGTTTATTCCATTTAATTTTCCTATTAAACCAGTTAATCCGTTGTTATTATTTATCTGAATCGGAAAAAGTCTAATTCTTTGAAAGTTATAAACATTTATAAAATCTGATTCTATCATTGAAGAAACGTTTTTGTTTTTTATTATTGGAAAATTGATTGATGATTTACTGGAAGGTACTAATAATATACAGATTATTGTTGCAATGCATATTATTTGTTTTATTTGAGAATTTATTATCATTTTTTCTCTCTAGAATAATTATGATACATTATAACATGTTTTTTCTATTATATAAATATAGTCAAATTATAAAAAAAATGGATTATTTATAAACCTGTTATTTTTGCTTTTGTACCAACAGCGCTCTGACTAATGGAGGATCCTCTAAAAGTATTATTTCAGAAATTTTTGAAATGCTATCAGATTTTCACTCACTTTAACCAGTGAAAGTGTGCAGGGGATTGATTTTTTAAAAATTTTGTTTTTTCTCCTGTTGAAAGCAATAAAAATATGTTGGGGAAGGGAAATTAACACCTTAATAAGATACTGTCTGATTTTGACCGTGATGGAGGGAGGGAAGAAAGGGAGTTAAGAAAAAAAGAGATATATTGTTTTTTTACCTCTCTTTTAAGTGATATATAATGGAGAGAATTATTAATAAATTTACTGTGACAACAGATAACAATCTAGAATGTAGTCTTATGTTTTTTATTTAAAGCACTACAAAAGAAAAAAAAGAGAAAGACCTCTTTTTTTAAGAATATGAATTTTTGCCAAAAAATCGACGATAATCTAGGTTTTTCTTCTGTTATATTAATCCCTAGACCACTGGCCTGAATACCTTTTCAGGTAAAAAACTTATTTTCACCTTATCTGATTGTTAAAAGATATATAAATCGATTATAAATTTTTTTCACACTTCTTTCCAAAAATCTTTTTGTGATTGGAAGAGTTTTTATATATTAAAATATAATTATATATTGGAAAATTAATCCTTTATAATTGTAGGGGCAATATGAGCAACAAAAATGAAAAACAATCAAATTTTTCAAATTCATTAACTGCTATTGTTAATAAGTATATGATTGCTATTTTTTTTGCTACCATTCTTTTTGTTTTATTTTCAATTTTTTATGTAGGGTTGTCTTTTAATGAAACAAAACCATCTGATAGTATGCTTCAAACAAGTGAAGAACCAGTGAATGTAGCACAATTCTTAACAAAAACCTATGATGAATTAAAACAAGAAGGATTACTCAAAGATTTTGAAATCATTGATGATACGATTAGTCCTGAAGAAATTAACCAAGCTTTATCAATTGAAATAAAACGAGTGCATAAAAGAAATATTGAAGAATTAATGAGAAAACCAGGTTTTTCATGGAAAAATAAGCCATTGTTTTATGTTAAACTACTCTTCGATGAAGTAAGTTGGGATAGTATCGATATTTCAGATTGGGATACAGGGATTGCTGCGTGGCAGGTTAATCGTTTCGTTAAAGACGAAGATGAAACAGTAGATTTTAGCATTCAAATTATTGAAAAAAAATCAAGTGTTTTTACAAAACAAGAATTTGTGATTGAAGAGATTGATATCACGTATGATTTTCGCACAGGTGTATGGACTGGTGATGATAGTTTTAATGATACAGATGGTTATGGCCATTATGTAGGTACTGATTATGAGATATGGTTTGGTGTTTACCAAACCGAACAAGATGGTGATAACATTCCATATTGGACTGAAGTAAATATCCTTAAAACGGATCCAACTGTTGATGATTCTAAATTAGATTCTGATAATGATGGGGTTCCTACGGCTTGGGAGTGGAAGTGGGGTTATGATCCATTTGTTTTTGATAATCACACTGCATTAGATCCTGATTATGATGGATTGGAAAATACTGAAGAATATGCTCTTTCAAAATGGTTAGCAAATCCGTTTCATCAAGAAATTTATTTAGAAGTGGATTTCATGGAGAAGGGCCCTGGTTTGTTTGCCATGGAACACGTTTTTTGGAAGGAATCCCAATGGATGCTTATGGATATATTCACACCTCATCATATTACAGTTCATATTGATGATGGATGGCCGACTGGGTCGTCAATTGGTGGCGGTGAATTTTTACCATATATCGAAGAATATCTTGGCCCATTAAGCGGAGTGTTATCAGGTTTTTATAAATATCATTTTGCAGATTGTCGAAAGGGAAGTTTTCGATATGTAGTCATTCATCATTCCGGTGGATGGAATTATGCTCAAAACAATGAACTTCATGCTGATGTGATTTCGATACCAAGCAATAGAGAGTTTTATAGGAATGTTTTTTTCCCGCCTGCAGTAACACCTCGATTGAAAAGACTTGCTATGGCAGTATCAGTTGTTCATGAATTAGGACATTCTCTGGGTTTGAATCCGGAGTATTGTGCAGGAATAGATAATGCTAGTCAGGTAGGTAGAAATAATCTTCCTCCACTTCAAAAATTGCAAGCAAAAATTGAGTCTCGACAATATTGGGATACGTATCATAGCGTAATGAATTATCATAAATTTGGTTTATATGTACTTGATTATTCAGATGGAACGCATGGTAAACATGATGCTGATGATTGGGAGCAAATTGATTTGACTTTTTTCCAAAAACCTTTTGATTATACGTATGGTGCTGGCGACAGTTTAACCTAGGATTTTGATTTTCATTGGTCTATTTGATCAATTACGTTTGAAATGAGGTATCTTCCTCTGTATTTGATGGGATTTCATCGGGTAGACTGAAAAAACTAATGATTTCAAAGATTCTAGCGATAAAAATGATGAGAAATCCAACGATGAAGATGATACTTGCGGTTCCAATCAAGTAAAGTGTTCCAGTTGTTTTGAATGTTTCAACGTTTGTTTGTTCTGCAATCCTGTTATAACTTTTTCTCAAATAGATTGCTCCTAGGAGAAGAAGAATCCACATGACTACCAATGCGACAATACATCCGCTCAATAATGGTTGGATATATGAAAAGATTTCAGCGGGTTGAGTCGGATTCATTCCTTCAAGCGCAGTAAAAAAAGATATACCACCAACACTACCAATAGTTGCAATTAGTACAATAATCACACTTCCAATTGCAAGAATCCCAAAAATAAAGTTGATAAGAAAATTTGAAAAAATTGATTGATCATGTAAAATTTCAGATATGTTCTTAATTGCGATAAATTGTAATATTAAACCAACAATTGACACGATGAATCCAACTTGTGGAATAGGAGCACCAACAAGAAGAAGTATAGTACCAATTCCACGTAGCATTTTTGCTTCTGATAATGATTTCATATTCTTT
>CAZYLG010000183.1:0-3682 GCA_964648565.1 uncultured Thermoplasmatales archaeon | reverse complement strand
GTGTATTCAAAAGGATATAATTGTCCAAACGTAAGATCTCCAGAGATAATCACAAAATCAGGGTTGAGTAAATTAATTTCTTCAACGACTTTCCGAGATGCTTTCCATCCAATGATTTCTTTCGGGTTTTCAGTTAGACCTCGAATATCCCCTATGTGAAAATCAGTGAGATGAACAAATCTGTATGAATCAGATATCTCTTCTTTGACGCTAATTGCTCTCGGCCGGGTACTAGAATATGTTTCACCTTCCGTTTCGATGGTAATCGTTAGATTATACAGTTCTTCTGGAACGTTTTCTGGAATGGTTACCCTTGCATATTTTATGTTGTTTTCTTCAGTAATAGTATCAATAGAGAGTGATATTGATTCGCTCAATGAATCAAATGCTGTGGTTATCCCTGCGGTAAGGGTGTCAAATGAGATAGATTGGAATTGAATAATACATGATTGTGTCGGTGTGAGAATAGCTGGAATGGAGGATCTTGGATAAATAATATTGAGTTCTTCAGAAATGTCAAGGTTTTCATAATAACCCGGATAAGTTTCAAATGTAATTTGTTGAGAAACAGATGTTGTGGAAGAAAAATCAGCTAAGATTGAAATGTTTGTTGAAATAATTAAAAGTATGCTAATACATGATATGAAGAATAACATTTGTTTTTGTTTCATTTTTTCCCCAGTATAAATATATTTTATGAATTTTTATATTTATCGTTTATTTTACAAGAAAGTTAATCTATTCGAAGATAAGAGAAAAAAAATTTACAATCCGAAAAACAAGCTGTATAAGAAATACGTTTAGACTTAACGTTTTATCCTAATTGGACAGGTGACCGCCAATCAAGGCCAATAGTGCGCAGTCCAATCTTTGGAATAAGTGACATGTTTCGTTTATGTTGACTACACACACGCATATCATGAATCCGAATAACATCTTCAACATTGATGTCTAACAATGATGCAATATTATCCACGCTCATGTTTCGTTCCAAACCAACAAGAATTTGATCAAGCATATCATAAGACATATTGAGTTCTTTTTCATCAGTTTGTCCTTTCCACAATCCTGCAGTAGGCGGTTTATCAATCATACATTGAGGTAATTGCAATTTCTTTGCAATCTCCCATACTTGAGTTTTATACACATCACCAAGGGGCATAAGATCAACTCCACCATCACCATATTTAGTAAAATAACCAATCAATAATTCAGATTTATTAGAAGTACCACAAACTAAACTTTTCGTTTTATTCGCATACGCATACAACATCACCATGCGTAATCGAGCTTTCACATTGGCTTTCACTAATTTATCCGAAGAAGAATCTGTTACCTTCAAAAAATCATTCACAATACCAGTAATATCTTGTTCTTCAACCGTTAAATCAAAATTATCAGCCAAAACTGAAGCATCATGACGATCTTTTTCTGGTGTTGCTTCATCAGGAAGAAATAAACAATGAGTGTGTTTTTTACCAAAAACTTGTTGACAAAGCACCGCTGCAACCGCCGAATCAATACCTCCAGAAAGTCCCAAAACTACTGATTCAGATTTTGCATTCTCAACATACATCTTTATAAAATTCTTTATGACAATAGTCGCTTCTTCGATATTCGCTGATGGAATTAATGTCATGGCTTACTCACTCTAAGGGAAAGCATATACAATCACAATAAAGTTTTTACCCTCAAGAAAATTAGATCTAAATAAATTGGAACATATCATTAATGAATCTTAATTATTGATCCATTATTTTTTCCAATGATTCTTCTATCAGTTTTTCTTTTGATTCATCAATTTTTACGGGATTCTTTATGATAAAATCAATCCGTTTCTTCAGTTCGTTCATACCAATTCCTTTCTCAAGAAATGCATTACCAAGAATTTTACCAAAGCTTTTAGTGAAATTATCCTCCCGAGAAGTGAAAAAAACAACAGGTATTGATTTCATTTTATCATTTTCACGTAATTTTTTATAAACCTGCCACCCATTCATTACTGGCATCTCTATATCAAGTAAAATGATATCAAAAAAATTATATTTAAGAATTTCAAGGCAAGTCCTTCCCGAATCAACATAAATAATAGAGTAATTAGGTGCCAATTCTTCAAGACTTTTCTTTGTCGTCATTCCAATAAATTTAGAATCATCAACAATAAGAATATTTTTCAATTTGTATCACCAATCCCACGTTTTCCACAGCAGGATAAGAAAATATAACTTAAAAATATTGTTGAATAATTCAAAATCCGACGAATATTATGATAAATGAAAATATCTCATTTTCTTATTCATTGCCATACAAAGAATCTCCTTTAGAATCCATACCCACAACTAACGGACCAAAATCATTCACATCAAAAACCCAGATTGCTTCAGCCATACCCAACTCATCCAACCAAAACACGTCAATAACCCGATTTATTTGATCAGCAGCAAGTGCCGCAGCACCACCAGTATATGACAGGTACACACCTCGATCCTTAAGCGCAGATAGAGTCTCTTTTCCCATTCCTCCTTTTCCAATGATCACATTCAGATTTTGAAATTTATCAAGGACATCTGATTCAAATAATTCAAGTCGACTACTTGTTGTAGGACCTGCGGCAATCACTTTCCACGTATCCTCTTTTTTCTTCATCAAGGGACCACAATGATACAATGCTGAGGAATCTAGTTGAAACGGCAGATCATCAATTGAAGTGTTTAGTAATCGTTGATGAGCTTCATCCCGAGCAGTGAAAAGTTTTCCGTTTAGATAAACAATATCTCCAATCTGAAGATTTTTTATTTCTTCAGTTGAGAGTGGCAATGTTAATTGATACTCGGTCATCTGATTTATTTCACCTCAAAAGTTCCATCATTGTTAAGAGTCATTGTCGCACGGCGATCCGCCCAGCATTGAACCACAAGTCCAACAGGTAAACTCGCTGGATGGCGGGGTGCATGTTCAACATGAACATCAAGAACCGTTGTTTTTCCTCCAAGACCCATTGGACCGATACCACTTTTATTAATATCCCGGATAAGGTCTTCTTCTAATTGTGCAATTTTTTTATCTGGATGCCGGTGGCCAACTGGTCGAAGTAATGCAAACTTTCCAAGTTTCATAGCAAGATCTGCACCTCCACCAACTCCAAGACCAACCACTGTTGGAGGACAAGGATTTCCACCAGCTTGAATCATGGTTTCAACCACAAAATCTTTTACACCTTGAAGCCCAACACCGGGTTTTAACATCACCAGTTTACTCATATTTTCACTACCGCCACCCTTAGGAACTGCAGTGATAGTAACATCTGATCCATCGGAAAAATCCCAAGTGATTGCTGGGATGTATGCTCCAATGTTATCCTTATGATTCTCTTTAGTGAACACATCAAATGTGTTTGGCCGCAATGGAATTGTTTCAGTTGCTTGTTTCACTGCTTTTTTAATCATTGATTTTAGTCGTCCAACATAATGAAAGTCTTCACCAACCGTAATAAAAAACGTTTGAACACCAGTGTCCTGACAAATTGGACGTTTAGTTTCAGAAGCAATTTTAGCATTCTTTATCATGGTTTGCAATTGAATCTTTGCAATACCAGTTTCTTTTTTTTCGGCTTGAATTAATGCATGCAATACATCTGTTGGAAGCTGGGTTTCTGCTTTGAAAATCAAATCGACTAAACCCT
>CAZYLG010000182.1:0-3685 GCA_964648565.1 uncultured Thermoplasmatales archaeon | reverse complement strand
CAACTTCTTGTTCAGAATAATACACTAATGGACCAGTAATATCAGCTGAAACATTCACATCATCAACATACCAATACCAATCATTATGATTAGATACATCAAATTGAATGACAACTTGATCTTGATTATCCGCCCAAGGTAAATCATAGGTTTTTACCGCAGTTTCTTCAGGTGGATCATTATGATGAAATTCATCAATCAAATACGGAAATGTATTTCCACCATCAACACTACCACGAACCCAACCATCTTGATCCCCAGAGGTATAATCTGCTTTCCAATGATGCCAAAACGACAAAGCAATACCTTGTTTACCAGAACAATCCAATACTGGACTATCCAAGGTACCTATATTTGGATATCCTGAATATGAATTCTCCATTTGTTGATCACTACTATCCCAAGTCCATGAAGTACCATCTTCATGAGTAATCGTCCAATCACTTGGATTACTTGAAAAATCTTCATCAAGAATCGTTCCACCAATGCCACCTTCAAAAATACTACAATTCACCGTGACATCTGTTTGATCATAAAATCCAATGTTTTGAACGGTTGCATTAATAGTATAATCACCATATAATACAGTTCCAACCGGACTATTGACAGATACTGCTTTCATATCATCACCATAAACAACGGTTAAATCAACAACAACGATCACTTCAGGATCATCAATATCATTACTATTGATTACGACGTATCCTTCGTAACTTCCTTCATCTAATCCAGTGGTGTTAACAGTAATGGTTAATGTTTCGGATCCTCCAATTGGGATGGTTCCACTCATACTATCTGATGATAACCAATCTCCGTTGTTATCTCCAGAGAATGTAATATTATAGATTAAATCAGTTTCTGCAACTGGTAAGTTTTCAATAGTGAATGTGTCAGTATCAGTTGCATTGGTTGGAACCATATATGAAAGTGTACCGGGTGTTACTTGAATGACTGGTGCAGGAATAACGTCTACGGTTTTATTGACATGGTTATTATTGTAATCATATTCATCAGGAATAAATGCTGCATCGATGCCAACTAGATAGGTTCCATAATCTGGATTCCATGTGAATGAAACGGTTTGTGATTCCATACTATCCAATGAGGGTATTGTAGTGGAGTCAAGTACTGTGCCATTAACTGAGAAATTGACTAGAACATTTGTTTCTGTGTTATTTCCTACATTGCGAACTTGTGCTGAAACAGTTTGTGTTTCACCATGAGCAACAACGGATGGTATATCTATACCAGTTACCATTAAATCATGATCTGGGACAAATGGTACTTTTAAGAGTTGAGCGGGGTCTCCAAAGAGAGTTGAACATTGGAGATTTTCTCTCCAGCTTCCACCCCAATCAATACTTGGTGCAAGGGTATCTTTTGCATATTGTTGTGCTTTTGATAGTTGCCAATTATTTGTTGTGCCACTTTCACTAAGGTTGAAACAGTATTCCCAGAATAATTTTTGTTGTAATGCACTACTTGAATTCGAAGAATCAAAATTACCCCAGCCATAACCTGTATTATATATGGCAGCAAATGCTAGTTTAGTATCTGAATAAAATAACATTGAGTGAAGTACCCCATCATCGGACCCACTCATCTCACCACAGTGACACCCATAATCATGAATGAAAAATGGTTTGGTATTATGATAATCAGATTCCCAACTAGATTTTCCTACATCAAGTGACATGTCTGAATTTGCATGAGCGATACCATTGAGGATGGTTACTTTATCATCATTGATATCATTTTTTAATCCTTCAATTGCAGCGCTTTCACTTCCTCCCTGCCATCCACCGGGATTTGGTGGTTCAGCAGTCCACATAACTGATGTATTATATTCGTATCCTGGATTTGATGCATTCCATGTGTCAAATCCTTGTAAGAATCCAAGAAAGCTTGGCCAGGGACCATCTGAATTTGGATCTGGGCCCATATAGTTATCAGTTCCATAAATTGTAAAATCAATAAAATCGTCCCCTTGACAACTCCAACCTGTATCTCCGCCGTAAAAACCAGCGTTATCAAGGTAGTCTTTTTCAGTTGAATCAGCATAATAAAAAGATTTTGTCATCCAGTTAGACACATCTATTCCTTCATCTGCAGGGATACTACCAATGAATAGTTCTGAATAAAGGTCAAATCCGTCATCTCCTTCTTCACCCCAATCGTTATCTCCATCTTCATTAAACGTATTATCTAGATTACTCCAATAGATCTCTGCTTCAATATTGCTTTCTGCATCTGATGACATAAGTCTTCGTTCAATGCCTGCAGGTCCATCAACATCACCAGCAATGAACACATATGTTGTACCCCAATCTTGATAAGCATCTTTACAGAATTCTCTAATATGAGCTGGTGTATCATCAAATAATGGATCACTACTACCATAATCTGGTTCAGCTTCTATTTCTTCTACTGTGACTAAGGTAGTGGAAAGACCATCAGCTTGTTTTCTGTTGATAAAATCTGACCAGGTATACGCGGTTCCTGAAAAATCAGAAATTGAATCTCGACAAATAATAACGTAATCATAAGAATCAACAGGATTACAGATTCCTCCAGGATAATCTACTGGATTCTCAAATGAGGGTAATTCATACGTTGATATTACAGCAGGATTTGCCACTAATGTTTTGACCCATGCTTCATCACTTTGTTTATTTCTAAATAAAGTATTAACTTCATTTGAAGATTCTAATTCAATATCGATAATGACTTCTTTGAAATATGATAATTTGTTGTTTGCTGGTTCATATTTTGTTGGGAGTATATTGAGTGTTAAAATTGAATAGCCTCTACATTCATCAACTCCCGTTGATTTATAGATAAAATCTGGAAATTGTGCTGATGATTGGTATATTTTTTGATTATATTCAAATTCAAAATCATTTTCATTTAATGGCAAAGGTTCTTGATATGGGATGATTGGATAATTTTGTAATGTATTACGTTGATTTTCTAACGTGGTTAATTGTGATCCAGAAATAGAAATATCCTTAATCTCTTTTTGGTATGGTATAAGCAGTTTTAATGGGTACACTGGATAAGCAGGACTACCGGGTTCAGAACCAATATTAAATGTGTTGGGCATTGAAATTTTTGTAAAGGTATAACTGGTATTATCAGGATTTACAAATCTTAATGCTGGTTCGGAAAAGCTTGTTCTGTAGATAAGATGATTTTGTTCAGTTGATTGTGACTGAAGTCCTTGTTGATCTACCGATTGAACGGTAAATGCAGAAAAGGATACTGCGATCATCAGTATTGTAAAAATTGCTGCTTTTATTTTCAAAAATTTTGGTTTATCATTTATTATTTTCATTTTATTAATGCCCCCTAAGGTATAAATGAATAGTCTAAGACCTATTATATCTAAGGTCAATTATGAAATATACGTGTTTAATTATTTAATACTTTTGAATCAATTTTTTGAATATTTTTTACGATATTGAATTAAAATGTAAATATTTGAAATATTTTCAAAAAGATATTCATGTTTTATTGATTCTTAATATTACATTATACATTAAAAAAATATTCTTATATTACAATCATTATTATTTATTTTTTATTTTTTAAATATTTGTTAATTCATATTGGTCAGTCAATATTAGATATCCGACATTCCGCACCCCTTATTCAAAAAATCCTGATTTTTTAAACTCATTGGCAG
>CAZYLG010000181.1:0-3719 GCA_964648565.1 uncultured Thermoplasmatales archaeon | reverse complement strand
CGAATGGCATCACTGCGGCTTTTAAATTTACCTTCTTTAATCCAAGTATCAATAGATTCTAGTAGATTTTCTGTAAGTCGTACTTGTACCTGTACCATAACTATCGTAAACAAATATGTTTACATGCTATTTAAAATTATTTGGGTGGATGTACAAAAAATATGGTTTTCCCAAGTTTAACTAGGTATCTGGTTTTTTTTATTAAATAGAAAAGGAGGAATAAAAAAATCCGACATATCTTACTCAGATAATATATAGCATATTTACCGTTATGCATCATTCAATGCATAAAATATAAAATGTCAAAGAGTAATATGACTAAAGCGAACCACGATTAAAACAATTCTTTTTGATAGTTTTTATATAACTTTTTTATCATGAAACTTTATTTCTACCTCAAATACATTCCAGGATGAAACATGAAACGATAGTGATTTAAATTACTGGATTTTCAATTACAAAATTAGACTACGATTCAAAAAATACTGAGTTTTCAGGGGTAGGATACTAAGCTGAAACTGCCTTATAAAAACCGATTAGACTATAAATACCCCCAATAAACCCACCTGAAATGAAGATCCATCCAAAAAATGTAACCTCCATCCTGGTTATATACAACCCAACAATATAAAACAATGCTCCAAATATAATAATAAACATGCTAACAAATAATGCATTTTTATACATTTTCTTTCGCTCATGTATTGATTTTATCTTCTCAAGCTTTTTTTCATTAAAAAAAAGATAGACAGTAAACAGTATCGAACAAATAAAAAGACCAATGATGAATGCACTTAATAACATATTGGCAAAGAAATCTGTCGTAAACAATCACCTCAAAGACAAATAAAATAATGAATAAAAGAATTATTTATTTTTTTGTATCTGCTGCTACTCTTATGACTAATAAAAAATATGGGGAATCACCACCTTATTGAGGAATGATTCTAACTTCAGTTAATCTCGCCTCTAAACCAGTTAATGCATACCCTGCCCCTAAAAGAACATGACCTGCTCTGAATTCAGCATAAAGCTCTGTTTTAAAATCATACGAGTGACCCGAATAGAAATTTACATTTAATCTTATGGTCTTATGTTCATTATTCCAGGTCTTGAACATTGTGGGTACAGCTGATCCTTCAAATAATGTTACGGTATTAGAACCCGCAAGATAACCTGTGTCGTAATCACGAATGTCTACAGTTAAAGTATTTTTGCCGCTTGCTGAACCTGAACCCATCCAACCTGCATTAACAATACTCACTTGAGATGCGCCATCGAGTGTAAAATCCATTTCTACTTTATATGTGCCCGATTGACTGCAAGTATACATTCCACTACCTGGACCTATAACCCAAGCCCAAGATTGAGCTATTCCTCTCCCTAGTGGCAATGAACCAGGGATATGTGATCCAGAATTAACTTCACCATAATTATAGTGTTTACCAAAAATATCTGAACTCCAACTTGCTGTGGAGGTACATTTAAACTCGGAATTATGATATTCATCTCCCCAATTCGAATAATATGGGGGAGAGTATGTTGTACTCAAAGTATAGAAACCATCGTTTGAATCATCTAAATCTTTAACTACGTTACTTTGGATATTTTCGCTATTCAGTCGTTGGTAACCAGTATCTGATAGAGTAATTGATGAGCATTTTTCTACATCGTTTGTAGTTACTATATCATCAGCATGAGATAACATAAGTGAATCTTTATCATAATACAAAGTTCCGTAAGATCCAGATGGTTCAGAATATGTAAATGTGTAATAATTAGATGTTGTGTCAATTAATGTTAATGATTTATCACCGACATTGATTATTGATTTTAATAAATCATCTTCATTAATCCATAACCATAAGAAATATTCTCCAAAATTTGGGGAAATTATTTTTCGTGTATATTTATCATAGTTTGCAATGTAACTAGTACATATATCACCATCAGGATAATAATATGTTTCCTGAAGTGTTAAAATATCATTTTTTTCCTCAAGTATTGTGGCATTATATGTAAAAAAGTCATTTTCATATTTAAAATATTGTCCTGGTTTCTTATCGAATGAATTCGTTGCTGATATTTTCATTGATACCGTATTTACTAAAAACAAGGTTATTATAAACATAGATACTAATATTTGTATATTTATTCTTCTTTTCATGTTTCTTCCACTCCCATTTTTATGAACTTTATAACACACACACATTGTATTTAAAATTTGTGATTATAATTGTGAAAAAATTGTAAAAAACGTTGAAAAATAGCGAATATAGATATTTTTGAATGACAATAGTTAACTTTAAGGTTTTATTAAGAAAATCTGCTCTTCAAGATTTTTTTACTTTGCCCCAGCAAAAATCAATCTGAAGAATAAGACTCATAACACGGATAATCAACTCTAGATAACAACAATGTTGAGATTCAAACGCTATGAACAACACATGATCACATACCAAGTTAAACTTGGCATTTGATAGGAGATTTGAAACTCCCAGGATTTCATTATAATAACTTCCAAACCTTCAACGAATCAAAACCAGCGATATTACCATCCAAATCGTACGCTTTGGCTTTTACAATGTGTTCTCCAAATGAAAACTGAGTCCACTTCCATTCAAATGGTGATTCATCATCAGTGAACATGAGCGTATCATCAACATAAAACTCAACATGAGATAATGGTTCCAACTCCTTTGAACGAACAGTGATATCTCCAAGAACAAGACAAGTTCCCGGATATTTAAATTGCCTTCCTCGCTCTTCACCAAAACGATACACCCACATATCCTGAGGAAAGGTGATATCAATCAACGTCCGAGTATTCACAAACAACCGAACGTTACCCTGAACGCCACCAACTATAACATCTTCCAGACCATCATTATTAAAATCACCAACGGTAAAAGCTCCCATTTTCAAAGTATCATCATATCCCTCAGAACTATCTGGAAGTCTGCAAACATAAAACGGTTCAAAACCACCGTTATCCTGTTGGATAATTAAAAATACAAAAATACCGAATCCATATAGGAAATCCATTAATCCATCATTATTATAATCAATCGATGCTAGAGGCCCGGCAGGAGGCATTCCAATGTTGTTGAATTTCATTGGAATTGGTAATTCAACAATACTTTGGCCCGGTGTGTTATTATCGAATAGGCCAGGTATGCCGTGATTATATTTTAGATAAATATGGCTTTTAGATTGTAAATCATCTTCGATAGCGTTCACGATGAAATCCGAGTTTCCATCTTTATTATAATCACCTGCGGCTACTCCCCAGCTGTCCTTTCCATAATCATACATGACTCCCTGACTTGAAAAATTTCCAAATCCGTCATTGACAAATAATTCAACCTTTCCACTGTTACTGCCAATCACAAAATCAATATAACCATCGTTATCGTAATCCGCACAGGCAAGCTGAATATTCGTCTCTTTTTCAGAATCCTGTGGTTGATATGGTCCAAGCCAGACGATCATCTCAGGTGATTTAAACTGATTATCGCCAGTATTTTCCAATACATTAACCGTACCATTTGTGTAATACCCCCAACCATTTATCCACATCACTTCATTAGCAGTGAACAACAGATCGGTGTCACCATCATTATCAACATCAGCAGCATCCAAATCCATAATGTATTCATTAAAGCGATATATTTCTTCCTGTGTAAAAGTGAGATTTCCTTGATTATAAAATATTGTTA
>CAZYLG010000180.1:0-3726 GCA_964648565.1 uncultured Thermoplasmatales archaeon | reverse complement strand
TTCTTCAAGTGTTTCTTTTGATAATTCTGCAAGTTTTCCACCGTTTTCAACAATGGCATCTGTTGCAAGAACACCTGGTCCACCAGCATTGGTGACAATTGCAAGATTTTTACCTGTTGGTCGAGGTTGTTTTGCTAGAATTGAGGAACAATTGAATAATTCGCCAATTTTTTTAACTCGAACGCATCCTGCTCTTTTAAATGCAGCATCATAAATATAATCTTCACCAGCCATTGCACCCGTATGTGAGGATGCTGCTTTTGCTCCTTCTTTGAATCGACCGGATTTTATGACAATGATTGGTTTAACTCGAGCAAAACTTCGTGCTGCACTCATGAATTTTCGCGCATGCGTGATGTTTTCTACATAAAGAACGATACTTCGTGTGTGAATGTCTCTTCCAAAATAATCGATGAGATCACCGAAATCAACATCAAGCATGGAGCCAACTGAGACAAATGAACTAAAACCGACTTTTGCTGATGCTGCCCAGTCTAGGATTGATCCGCAAATAGCACCACTTTGAGAAAATAAAGCAATGTTTCCTTTTTCAGGCATGGCTCCGGCAAATGTTGAATTCATCCCAAGATATGGCATAATGATTCCAACACAATTTGGTCCAACAATGCGAAGTCCAAATTTCTGCCGGATGTTTTCCAGTTTTTTCTCTAGTTTCTTTCCTTCTTCGCCGATTTCTTTGAATCCTGCAGAAATAATTAGAATTCCTTTGATTCCTTTTTTTCCACATTGTTCAACAACATCGAGCACTATCTTTGATGGAGTAACAATTACCGCAAGATCTGGTGTTTTTGGAAGTTCCTTTACGTTTTTGTAAGATTCAACACCTTGAATGCTTTCATATTTTGGATTCACTGGATAGACAACACCATCATATTCTGATCCGATAAGATTTCGGAATATGCGGTATCCTGCTGATCCGATGCGATTACTTGCTCCAATCACAGTAATGCTTTTTGGTTTGAATATTTTATCAAGATTTTCGATTCCCGTTCGACCGCCTCCCGTTTTTTATGAATTGCGGTTGAGCCGCAATATATGAGTCTTATTTATAAAAGTATCGACAATCGCAAAGGTTTTTAAGAAAAATTCCAATATGGTTTTAGCACTTTTTGTAAATCTGAAATACGGTTATCGACGATATCCAAATTTTTTGCGTGATTTGGGTCTTTTTCCACTTTGCATTTGTCATGATGAAGTAATCCATGGAATATATTTTCGTATGCTGAAATACAAGCGTCACTGTTATATCCGCCACCAAGAAGCACGAGCAGTTTCTGAGAATATTGTTCAGAAAGATTATGAATTGCTTTAGCGAGTCGATAGTATGTTTGAACACTTAAATCTAAGTCGGCGAGTGGATCTGCATGATGGGCATCAACGCCTGCTTGATAAATGATTATTTCAGGATTAAATTGATGGATTAACGATGGGATAATTTGATCAAAAGCAGTAATATATGCATCACTACCCGTGTGAGGGGGTAACGGAAGATTTATGGTGTATCCTTCACCTTTTCCCGCACCAATTTTTTTAAGACTTCCTGTTCCGGGATAGAGTGTTTCTCCATCTTGATGAAAGGAGATGTCAAGTACGGTTGCATCATTGTAGTAGATGTCCATGGTTCCATTTCCATGGTGAACATCTAAATCTATGACCATGAATTTATGTACTTGATAGTATGTTCTTAGATATTCAATTACGACTGAAATGTCATTGAAAAAACAGAACCCAGATGAATGATTTTTACTCGCATGATGAAAACCACCCAAAGGATTTACCATAATTGAATAATTTTCAAAAAGTTTTGAACCACATACAAGAGTCCCGCCGGTTGCACGGCGTGCATATTCATAAATTCCTTTTGGTGCTGGAGTATCAAATGTTAGCATTCCTCCAGTTTTGCTTAATCGCTTTATCTTTTCGACATAATCTTTCCCATGAGATCGAAGAAGATCCTCTTTTTCCGCAAGTGTTGGAGTAAATTCAGTAAAACATGAACTCATTGATGTTCTTTTAAGCATCTCCATGGTTCTCTTTGGTTTATTTCCAATAAGTGGATGATTTGTGCCTAAATCATATTTATCATAATCTGGATGGTAAACAATGCCGTTCATTAGGTTGACTAAAGAGAAGATGTTTTTTAAAATCTTGCTTAAGATGAAGTGAATTTTTTTGTTTTTTTAAATTACTTTTTTCTTCCTTCAATTATATAGTTGGTCCATTCTTTTTTATCAACATTATTATTCAGATTATTAATAAAACATATCAGTATTTTATTAACATCCTCTTTTTCACGTTGACTAATCTCAACTCTTTTCCCATCTATAGTTAATTTCAAAGGCATTTTTTACACCAAATATTATATAAAGATATTTTATTTAAAATTTTTGTTTTACAATTATTAATGATAAGATTTATAAAGTAAGAATTCGTTATTCAAATGTAATAAGGGAGGGATAAGGGGAAACAAGGGAGTATCTCTACTCCCTTTCTCAATTTGCGCTCTATATCTGTACTTCTAACAAACACAAGCATCATTGAAGCATGTTTTTAATAATAGTTAAACATCAGTATTTTTGATTATGATTAAAACCCACATCCTTAAAATCTTTAAAGTGATTAATCCTCTGTATCAAATTCGAAGTTGATTGTCATGAAATGTCTGTTCGTTTCAGATCTTCACGGTCATATTCAAAAATATAAACATCTGTTTAAGTATATAAAAAAGAACAATCCTGATGGTGTTTTTTTTGGTGGGGACATATTGCCAATGATTCCTGAACAGAATGATAATATGTACTCTTTTATTAATGAAACTATTCTTAATCCAATAGAAATGATAAAACAAAAGATGGATACCTCTTTTTTCCTTATTTTAGGAAATGATGATCCTCGTCGATATGAACCAATTTTTCAACAAGTAGATCAGGACAACCTAATTTCATATGTTCATCAGAGAACAGTTCCTTTTTCAAAATTTTTTGTTACAGGATATTCTTTTGTTCCCCCCACTCCTTTTCGCCTTAAAGATTGGGAACGATATGATGTTTCCCGCTTTGTTGATGTTGGTGCAATATCTCCTGAAGATGGTATTCGATCTGTTCCAGTTAATCAAAAAACAATTCGTTTTGATACTATAAAAAAAGATTTAGATCAACTGGTAAAAAATGCCCCTGTAAATAAAACAATTTTCCTGTTTCATTCTCCACCCTATGATTCAATGTTAGATCGAGCAGCTTTGGATGGTAAAAAATTCGATCACGCTCCGCTTGATGTTCATATTGGAAGTATTGCTATCAGACGTTTCATTACTAAATATCAACCGTTCATTACCTTACATGGTCATGTGCATGAATCATCTCAAATCACTGGTGAATGGAAACAAGTCTTTAATCAAACGTTATCTTTTTCAGCGGCATATAATGGGGAAAAACTTGCAATAGTTGATTTTAACACTGATGATCCAAACAAAGCAACTAGAAAATTAATTTAAGTGTAACCTTTAAGATTAAAAAAAAGATCTGCTCTAGTTCTTTTTGAAGATTTTGATAATGTTGTTGCCGGCATAACTAGCAATTTACAGATGGAAGGAATTCTACTCTCAAAAGAGAAAGGAGCAGTAAAAGTAAGTATCATTAGACTAAACTATATTTTTCTATTGCACTCATTGAAAGTTGTTTTTATGTTTGTTGTGCCTAATTTTTG
>CAZYLG010000179.1:0-3737 GCA_964648565.1 uncultured Thermoplasmatales archaeon | reverse complement strand
AGCTCGCTGCCGGTACCGAGACCGGTCTCAGCTGCCAATTCGTTTTAACGCATGAAGTATCTCCAACTTCCCAGGATCAATATGTTTATTATAAATAACATTTTCAACATGAGGTAGCTCAACATCCATAAAATCACAAATACCCTTAACAAATTCTTCATGATCCTCTTTTAACGTCTCAAAATGATAAACATAAACATCTGAAAACAGATCTTCTAAATAAGCAATATATCCTTCATAATCAAGAAATCCCTCATCAAATCTCTCTTCAAAATCCCTTAACTCTGCCCCTCCCTTCATTTTTGCATATTGTCGAAAAAGACTCTTAAACCAATCGTCTTTCTCACGAATTCCCAGTATTATTTTAGCATTTGGATATACCTTATTTAATCGATTTGCAATTCTATAACGGTCATCTACCCCATAATCAATCCTATCAATATGATGGGGATACCCTGAAAAGGCTTCATGAGAAACTAAATATTTTTTTTCCTTTTCAGAATCCGCTCGGAATACATCACGAGGCCTAGAAAAATAATATACATTCTTTAATTTTGGAAACACCTCATTTTGCAAATACGTCGTCCCCGTTTTTTGCATCCCTATATGGATATACATCTCCATGATACATCACCGTTTAGTTAAACACATCTTCTAACGCTTTCCGTTCAAAAACTTCTAGATTGCCACCTGGCGTAGCATTATAAATCTTCCGCCCATCCCTTTCAAATGTTTTTCTGCAAACATCATAGGCTTGAAACGTCAGATCCCACCGTCTTTTTTCTCGTCTTAAAAACTCTTTTTTTTCAGCTCCACCATACTGAAAATCATAATTTTCCCCATCAAAATGATGAACGTTTCCTGCATAACTACAATCACAACCTAATAAGTAAACCTCATCAAATCCTAAATAATATGCAACCTGCAAACAAATATCATTAATAATCGTATGACCATTTAACACATAATCTTCAATGTTTTTCGAACACGATTTTTCAACAGTCATATATCCTTTTGTACGAAGAACAATAGGATCATTTTTTACGTATTTCCCATATTCTTTTTTATTTGAAAGAAACGTTTTTCCAGCACCACTTGACAAAAACAATGTCGTATCAAGCGGTAAAACCTGTTTATAATGTTCTTTGAACACGTTTTTATCAGATATTGCATAATACATTGGATAAAAATCAAAATCATCTAACCCCCGATACAACGTATTAACACCAAAAACAATTTCATCCTTTAACAGATCTAACCGAGTATTCTGCAATGATGGCCCCGTTCCAACAATAAAACACCGTTGCCCTTTATGTTTATTATGCAACTGTTCAATACGATCACTATAAGATTTGTATTCTCGATAAATAATATCGTCTAAACCTGATTTCATCCGACCTTTGATTTTCTTTAAAGGCTTGGGAAGGTCAACATAATCCATTTTATCTAAAACATCTGACATTCTATCATCCTTGAAGACTTACTCGAACATTATTTTTATTTTTCAACTGTTTTTGTTTAAGATCACAAAGCATTCGAAGTTGTTTTTTAATTTCCATTTCACCGATTTTTCCATCATCCCTACACACAACTTCACTACCATTACCATAATGAATATATTTTACTTTACTGGTAACGATATATTTTGATTCTTTTGCTAAATCCTTCTTTTCTTTTAACAGTTTCGAATACAAAGATAATGGTTCACTATTTTCTCCAAACACGTAATCACGAGAAAAAGAACTAAAAGTTCCATCAACTAACTTTTGTATCAAAAAAAATAAATCCTTATTTTCAAACAAAGAAGAAATCTTTTTCACGTCAATAAATGGAGCATATATAATCAATGGAATTTTTATGAGTGTATCATGTTCACTGAACTGATGATCAAATAAACCATACTCTCCAAGATTTTCACCATGATCAGAAGTAATGATAACAATAGTATTTTCAAGATTGGCTACTAGAGAACATAATTTCTTAATTTGAGTATCCACCTCACTTAATGCCTTATCATACAATTCATTAAGCATCCTTTTCTCCTTTTCAGAAAAAGATTTTTTTCCAATCCAACTATTCCAAATCTTTCTTTTCCAATCCTTATAAAAAACAAGATAACGAAAAAAAGAAGAAAACAAATCAGTCTTTGGTTCATACGGCAAATGAGTATCCATCAAATGAATATACGAAAACCACGGCTCCTTTCGTTTTTTCAATTGTTTTTCAAAAACAAGACGAGTTAACACATCATAACCAAAAACATACTTCCCAACACTTCTAACGGAAACACCAAGAAACGACTGAATCATCTCATCAATATCAAATACCGTATCAAAACCCTTAGTTAATCTAAACAATGGATTAATCCATCCATCATTCTGAGTAATCATCAACGTTTCATAACCCTTTTTTTTCAAATCCTCAGCAATAGTACTCGTTTTTTTCTTCAATTTCGTTTGTTCATTCACCGCTCCATGCTCAGAAGGATATAACCCAGTAAACATAGAAGCAACAGAGGGAAGCGTCCACGGAGCAACAGTATAAGCGTTTTCAAACACAATACTTTTTTCACTTAATTGATCAATAAAAGGAGTAGTCTTTTTTTCATATCCATAACAAGAAAACCG
Source organism: uncultured Thermoplasmatales archaeon (assembly GCA_964648565.1). GTDB lineage: Archaea > Thermoplasmatota > E2 > DHVEG-1 > DHVEG-1 > EX4572-165. Next base: position 1,110 of record CAZYLG010000179.1, on the reverse strand, counting down.
ATCTTTTCTAGCGGCATCAATCGTAATCCAAAGAATATTTGGTTTACACTTCATAAAACATCCCGAACAATTTCAACTAATCTTTTTTCACGATTTTCAGCAGAAAACAACTCTCTCACCCGTTTTCTTGCATTCATGCCTTGTTCATCATCAGAATCTAATGCTTTTTTAATCGTATTTGCCGTATCAGCAACATCACCATACCGAGCAAAAAAACCAGTATCACCAGCAACTTCAGGCAATGCACCACGAGAAGTAACCACGGGTACACATTCACAAAGCATCGCTTCAGCAGGAGTCATCCCAAAAGACTCATAAAACGAAAGCTGACAATACACTTTCGCTCTTTGATACAACTGTAATAGATCTTTATCAGATACAAAACCAGCAAATTTAACGTTATCTGATGCCACTGATTTCAAATGAGCAAGTGATCCATCATCCTCAGCGTTTCCCACTACAACAAAACGAGCATCGGAAACTAAACCTGCAGCCTGAACAAAGGTATCCAATCCCTTTCGTTTCACTGTCTCCTGTTTAATAAAACCCACAGTTAAAACTAATGGTTCCTTTTCAATAGAATCATCAGGATAAAAATCATCAGCACTCACACTATTATAAATCATTTCAACATGTTCATCTAAATCAAAATACCGTTTGATTTCACCCTTATTAAAATTTGAAACAGCAAGAATCTTTTCAGCTCGATGCAACACAAAACCAACCATCCACCGAAAAAACCGATTCCGCATCAACCCATAGCCTATCTCCTCTTCACCAGCAACATCATACCCACCAGTAACAACAATTACTTTTTTAGAAAACAACCGAGCAAACAACATGGTGATAAAAGCATGATAACTCACAAACCACACAAAAACAACATCACTCCTCCATACTTTACTAGGAAGTTTCACTAACTGCTTCCAATTAAAATAAAAAGATTCAACAGGGAAATGTTTTGAAAGCATTTCAAAATCACGAGTAATAAAACTTCGATGATGCTTAAAAACATACAACACACGAGAAGTAGAACTCACCAAATTTTCCTCCTTAACAATGCACTCCATACTCCAAGTCCATATGATAAATGAACAACTGGAATTAAAA
>CAZYLG010000178.1:0-3780 GCA_964648565.1 uncultured Thermoplasmatales archaeon | reverse complement strand
GAAACAATGGAAACCATTACTTTTTCAGATGAGTCTATTGACTCAGATGGAACCATTGTATCATGGAACTGGGATTTTGGAGATGGAAGCTCATCAACGAATCAAAATCCATCTCATGAATATCTTGAGAAAGGTTATTATACTGTTTCATTAACTGTGGAAGATGATAGCGGTGATGAAGATACATACGAAACCACGATAACAGTTACCAATCCTGGTGAGATGGTTGGTGCCTCTCAAGCTAATTATGATCGTCCCTTCTTAGTTCGTCATGCAAGTGATGGTGATTGGGGTGGTGCACAAAATTTTATACCTGATACAATAACCACAATTACAAAAGCTGAATTGTATATGAAAACACTTGGAACACCATCTTTTGATCTCACCGTTGAACTACGTGAAGATAGTATCGATGGAACATTGCTTGATACTATTACGATGACAGCGGGTGATTTTAGTAGTAATTGGGATTGGATAGAACTTAACTTTAGCGATGTTAGTGTAACACCAGGTATGGACTACTTTATTGTACTCTCACCTCCACCGAGTGGTGTAACGAATACATTCGGTTATGGATGGGGGTATGCTCTTGGTGATATGTATGATGATGGAAGTTTGTGGTTTACTCGAACCAGTGGAAGTTTCTGGTTAGATTTACCAGATTTGTATGAATTTTGTTTCACTGTCCTGGGTGAATAATATTAATACAGAGAAACCATACATCTTTCCTCATTTTTTTATTTTTTTTAGGTTTTGCTAATTGAAAAATTTTAAATTCTAAAAAGAAATGAACGCATCCATGAATCGATATCTGAATGTCATTCTAATTATTATTGCTATAATGCCAATTTTTTTGTATTTATTTATACAGCCAATTCAAGATCAAAATGATAATTTCTCACTTTTAGAACCTGACAAAGAAGAGTTGTTAACATATTCTTACGATGTATTAAATAATTACTTTACCAATAATTCTTCATCTAAAAATGAGTTAGGAAAATTAAAGGGGGACGTTCCTTACAATATTTTATTTATAACCTTGCTGAAAAATGGAAAAGTTAGAGCTTGCCAAAGTGGTTCAACTCCACTTAATGAATCAAATAGAATTTTTCTTGATATTGATGAAGCAATTGTTGAATGTATAAACGATGAAAGATTTGGAGGAAAAATACAAAAAGATGAACTTTCTCAAATAGATATATTATTTACTTTTCTCTATGATATACATTGGCTATCAAATACTTCAATTATCTTTCTTCAGAACAATATTGAATTAGGTATACACGCTCTTGAATTATCAGTTAATAACACTCCAATTATATTTAAAGAGTCAGTTCCAATATCTAATAATTATGATTTAGAATATACTCTTGATCGTTTATGCAAAAAAGCAAATTTGAATGAGAACTGTTATTTGAATGATGATGTTGACTTATTTAGGTATGAAACTTATTCTTTTAAAGGAAATAAAAATTTAGAAATAATTGATTTATATCGTTATAATATTTTAATAGAACCCGATGAAATCACAAATGATATGATATTAGATAGGATCCATTTAGGCTATTCTTGGTTTTTAAAAAATATTGATGAGGATACGAAAACCCTTAAATATCAATATTTTCCAAGCGATGATTATTATGCAAAAGAAAATAATGATGTTAGGCAACTAGCTTCTTTATGGTCATTAACAAGCCTAAATCAATTTTTTAAAGATAATGAATCGGATATAATAATTAAAAATTTTCTTGATTACTATGTTAAATATATGAATGCCTCATCCAATTTTTCTTATCTAACCATAAACAATGAAAGTAAATTGGCTAACAATGCCTTTTTTTTAATGTCGTTACTTAACACTCCAAATTATAAAAACAGATCGTATCACATAGAACAATTGGCAAATGGAATTTTATCATTGCAACAAAAAAATGGTTCCTTTCAAACCTATTTTTTTTCAGATAAAAATACTGGGATAGATTACTATCCTGGAGAAGCAATGCTTTCTTTAATGAAAACTTATGTTCATTCAAAAAATAATACTTATCTTGAATCCGTGAAAAAGGGATTTGATTTTTACAAGCCTTATTGGAGAAATAACAAAAATACTGCATTTATACCATGGCATACACAAACATACGCATTACTTTTTGAGATAACAAAAGATAAAGAAGTTGCCGAGTTCATATTTGAGATGAATGATTGGATTATAGATAATTTCCAAATTATGGATAGTATATATATCGATGAAATTGGAGGATTTCCTTATTATTATCCCACATTTTCTACATCAGTTTTTCTAGAAGGTATTAATGATGCGTATTCAGTCGCTTTACAACTAAATGATACAGGCCACATTACAAAATATGAAAATGCAATAATGAATGGAACTCGTTTCATCTTACAGACCCAGTTCACAGAGAAAAATTCTTTTTATGTTGAAAATAAAACTAGAACAATTGGTGGATTTAAAACATCACTAACCGATAATTCCATTAGAATTGATAATGTACAGCATGCTGTTTTGTCATTAATGAAAACATACAATTTAAAAATTTTTAAAATGAATTAGGGGGGGGTGTTAAATCCAAAACATATATATACAGCAAACTCTATTAATTAACTAGTGTTAATTAAATTGGGGGCATAATTTGTCTAAAGTTCCATGTAATCGAGGTAAAAATCTTTTGGATGTTATTGTGTTGATCATAATTTTTTCTTCACTAATTATTACAAATATTATTGTTTCTTTTGATTTAAATAATAATGATATATTTGAAATTGGAATTTTAAATCAAGATTCAAATTTAGATAATAAAGAATTACAGCGTGTTTTATCAACAACAATTGATGATGTATGTGATGACTGCGTTGATGACGATGATGGGCCATCAGCCAATAAAAAACCTAATGCATTTATTTATCAAATTAATCCAAATCCCGGCCACCAATATGAATTAATCAACTTTGAAGGATATGGTGAAGATTCTGATGGAGAAATCATATCTTATAACTGGGTATCTGATATTGATGGGAATCTTTCAAATAATGCATCTTTTTCTAGTTCAAGCCTTTCACCAGGCATACACTTAATAAATTTTTCAGTAAAAGATAACAAAAATGCATGGTCTGATCCAGATAATGCCTCATTAGAAATTATTGTAAATGAACCCCCAAATGAGCCTTTTATCGCTGGTGAGATAGAAGGAAAAACTGGTGAGGAAATTGAATTTAAAATAATTGCTACAGATCCTGAGGAACATGATGTATCCTTCTATGTGGATTGGGGTGATGGATCCTCCAATGATTGGTCTGAACCTTATAATTCAGATGAAGAAGTTTCTTATACACATTCATGGGATACAAAAGGGGATTATTTAGTTAAAGCAAAAGCAAAGGATATTTATGGTGAAGAAAGTGATTGGGGAACCCTTGAAATTAAAATGTCAAAATCAAGGTTGATTAACCACTTTATATGGAATATGTTTCAAAATTTTTGGGAGAATTTTGTTTTTTTGAATTAAACAGATAAAAAAATTCATTCCTTTATTATCAAATAAGAAATCCAACCAAACGGTTTTACAAATGGGAAAGGATGATGAGTGAGGCTGTCTTGAATGATAATGTTTTTTTGTTGTTTAAGATATGAATAGATTGTTGGTGCTGCAGTTTCAACTTCTCGAAGAATAATTTTAGTTTGAGAAGATACATTTTTTATCAGATGTTGAAGAATAGGTGTTTTTGGGGTTGCGCAACTAGAGATGATAATAGTGGAAAAAC